>CAYTZP010000024.1:0-24787 GCA_964442685.1 uncultured Thiobacillus sp. | reverse complement strand
CCGGACAATTTAAAAACTCGCGACATCGCGACAGGCTAGGACTTGACCTCAACGTTTGATTCAACTTAGCATGTGCCTTGGTTCAGGTCTTGCGAGAAAGACAGGTTTGCCCTTTATTTTGAAAATCAAAGCCGCCGTTGTTCATTGGCGGCGCTTCCGCAAAGCTGGTGGGCTATGCCATGCCCGACTGACTTCAGTGCTGCATTCTGCAACATTCGGCCTGATTTGCCTGTCCGCGCCGCTGTCTCTGGCAGCCGAACTGGCGAATACACGGCTGGCGCTAAACACCACCAACACTCAGGCATACTTTCAGGCTTATTATGGCCAGGCAGCCAACAAATTCCAGAATACGGCCAATCTTTGGGACAGAATCCGCACTGGACTTATGCTGGAGCCGCTGGATTCACCATTGATTCAGACGCATGTTGACTGGTATGCCAAGCGTCCGGATTACCTTGCAAGAATGCTGGATCGCTCGCGCCGGTATCTGTTCCATATTGTCGAGGAAGTTGAAGCACGCGGCATGCCGATGGAAATCGCCTTGTTGCCGATGATTGAAAGCGCATTTAATCCACAGGCTTATTCCCACGCCAAAGCCGCCGGCATCTGGCAGTTCATTCCTTCAACCGGAATAAACTACGGTCTTCAACAGAATCACTGGTACGACGGTCGCCGCGATGTCACAGCCGCGACGCAGGCGGCGCTGGACTATCTGCAAAAGCTGTACAACGATTTCAACTCATGGGAGTTGGCTCTGGCAGCCTATAACTGCGGCGAAGGCTGCGTATCACGCGCGATCAAGAAAAATCTGGCGCAAGGTCTGCCCGGCGATTACCTCAGCCTCAGGCTGCCAGCCGAGACACGGCATTATGTCCCCAAGCTGATGGCCATCAAGAAACTGGTACTGGAGCCAGAGTATTTCGGTGTAGCACTGCCTGACATCCCGAATCAACCGTATTTCACCCAGGTGTCACTCGATGCCGGCGCTATCGACATCCACTCTGCCGCTCGACTGGCAGGGCTGAGCGTGGAGGAATTCACTTCGCTCAATCCCGCCTTCCCGCGCAAACTCATCAAAACAGCCAGCAAGGCCAGTGTGCTGGTGCCCGTCACCCACGCGGAAATTTTCCAGAACAATCTTGCCTATGGCGAGTGGGACAACTGGCAGCCTGTAACCGCAAAAAAAGGCATGACACTGGCCGAAATCGCTAAACAACTGGACTGCGCCCCCGAGCGGATTACCGAACACAACCAGTTGCACATGCGTCAAGGACGCCTGATCAAGGATCAAGTCATTCTCGCGCCGATCAATGGCAGAAATGGCAGAGTCGTTCCCGAACTTGAAGCCGCCAGCTGGCAGGAAGCCGCAAACGATGCAACGCGCGCCGTCGAAATCACCAAGCCCGCACAATACTATACGGTCAAGCGCGGAGGCGAACTGAAACTGCTCGCCAAAAAATTTGGCGTCAGCGTGGCTGATCTCAAACGCTGGAACAAACTTAAATCCACGCGTCTCAAGCCTGGTCAGCGTCTTGTTGTGCAACCAGCCATGCGCATCACCGAGCCGCAAGTCAAGCAGGCTTCACTGGTACACACAAAGACGGCCAAGGGAAAACCCGCCAAGTCCACCCATTACACTGTAAAGCGAGGCGATACGCTGTATTCCATCGCCAACCGCTTTGATGTGTCGGTGGCGGACATCAAGCAATGGAACAAATTGCGTAGCACCAACGTGAATGTCGGCAAAAAACTGACCATCAAGCGCAGTTGATTGAAATATTGCAGCTGAAATGTGCTCTGATTACCCCGACGAGGGTAAGTTTGACGGTACTTATAAAACGGCTGAGAGCAGTGTTTTAGTGTAATCGTGGCTTGGCCGGTTGAGAATGTCTGCGGTTCTGCCGGTTTCGACAATCTTGCCCTGGCGCATGACTGCTACACGATGTGCGAGGTAAGCAACCGCCGCCAGGTTGTGGGTGATGAACAGCAGGGATAGCCCCTCCTCAGCTTGCAGTCTGGCCAGCAAATTGAGTATTTGCGCCTGCACGGACACATCCAGCGCCGAAGTAGGTTCATCACACACCAGCACACGGGGCTTGACCGCAAGCGCGCGCGCGATGGCGATGCGCTGGCGCTGACCGCCGGAAAACTCATGCGGAAAACGGCTGGCCGTGTCCGGGTCAAGACCGACCCGTTCCAGCAAATGCGGAATGTCCGGTTTTTCACCCGGTAGCAGCGCCGAAACGCCTTCGGCGAGTATTTCACCTACCCGCATTCGGGGGTTGAGCGAACTGTATGGGTCTTGAAAAACAATTTGCGCCAGTTTGCGGTAGGGTCTGAACATCCGTTCCGACAGGCCGGAAACACACTGCCCATCCAGCGTTACCCGCCCGCCGCTGATTGGCGTCAAGCCGAGAATGGCTTTGGCTGCGGTGGTTTTGCCGCAACCGGATTCACCGACCAATGCCAGCGTTTCCCCTGCGGCTAATTCAAAACTGATGCCGTCAACCGCCGTCATTGTGTGTTTTCCAAACCACGCGCCTGTACGCTGGGTATAAGTCACACGCAGATCCTGCACGGAGAGTACGGTTGGTTTTGCCACATGCGCGAAAACGGCTTGAGACTGCACATTCACATCGGCCAACTGTGGCTTTTCCGCCTGGTCTGCCAAATGGCAGCGCACCTCGTGCCCTGACGACAGATTGCGCCAGTCTGGCGCCAGCCGGGTGCAGCTGGAAAACGCATGGTCACACCGATCGGCAAAGCGACAGCCGACAAACATTTGGTGCGGGGAAGGCACGCGGCCAGGAATGGCCGCCAGCGTCTGTCCTGCGCGTTGCAGGCTGGGCAAGGCTGCCAGCAATTTACGCGTGTAAGGATGGAACGCATTGCTCTCCTCCCCGGTCGGGAATGTTTCCACCAGTTGACCGGCATACATGATGCCGATCTTGTCGGCCATGTGCCGTGCTACGCCCAGATCGTGGGTAATCAACAACAGCCCCATACCGCGCTCTCTGGCAAGCCGCTTGATCAAGGCCAGTATCTGCGCCTGCAAGCTCACATCCAGCGCGGTGGTCGGCTCGTCGGCAATCAGCAATTTGGGGTTTCCCGCCAGTGCTTGCGCGATCATGACACGTTGTTTTTGCCCGCCAGAAAGCTCAAACGGATAGCTGTGAATGCGGCGAACCGGGTCGGGTATGCCGACCTCTTCCAGCAGTTTGCGGGTCACTTCAAGCTGTTCCGCTCTGGACAAATTGCCTGGCAGGGCTTCGGCAATCTGATCGCCGATAGTCATGACCGGGTTGAGCGAGGTTTGCGGTTCCTGGAAAACCATCGCCATGCCCTTGCCTCTGAAACCACGCATTTGCGATTCTGCCAACTCGCCAAGTTCATGCCCGTCAAAGCGTATTTGACCACCGGCAATGTGTCCGCCGGCCGGCAGCAAGCGCATCAAGGCTTGTGCGGTCATGGATTTTCCGCAACCGGATTCACCCAGCAAGGCCATGGTTTCGCCCGCCGCGAGACTGAAGCTGACGCCATCCACAGGCGTTGCGTCGCCGATTTTTACCACCAGGTTTTCGACCTGCAACAAACTCATGCGTTGCGCCCCCCGTTAATGCTGCGCGGGTCAAAGGCATCGCGCACGGCATCCGCAAACAAGTTTGCCGCCAGCACCAGCGCAAACATGAAACTGAAAGAAGCCACCAGCGGCCACCACACTATTGGCTCCCGCGCCAGTTCGAGACGTGCGGCGTTGATCATGTTGCCCCAACTGTTCATGACCGGATCGACGCCCACACCAACGTAGGAAAGTATGGCCTCCGCCAGCACCAGTCCGGAGAAGTCCATTACCACTGAAATCAGTATCAGGTGTTGCACATTAGGCAGAATATGCCGCAGCAGGATTTGCAGCCTGGACACACCGAATGCGCGCGCCGCCGTTACATAATCCAGCTCACGCAATTTCAGCGTCTCGGCTCGCAATAGACGCGCAAGCCCGGTCCAGCCGGTTAGTCCGATAATCAGGCACAGAGCCAGCAAACGGGCATCAGAACGTTCGGCCACCGAGGCAAAACTGCTTTCGTACTGTTCGATAAACACCTGCACAATCAGTACCGCAGCCGCCACCAGCAGCACCCACGGAATGGAGTTGAGCGTGGTGTAAATGTACTGAATGACATCATCCACCCAGCCGCGAAAATAACCGGCAGCCAGTCCCATGCCAATCGCCAGGGGTAGCGTGACTAATGTGGTCAAGGTGCCTATCACCAGACCGGTGCGTACACTTTTGAGGCTCTGGTACAGCACATCCTGTCCAACCTTGTCGGTTCCCATGACGTGGTAGCCCTGAGCAAGCGCCATTACTGCCCCAGCAATCATGCTCAGAATCAATACGGTCAGCAGCAGACTGCGCCAGGCAATATCGTCCGGTGCATGGCGCAACATCCTTCTCAGCGCATCCAGCGGGTGTTTGCGCCAATACCTCGCCAGTATGAGAAGCAACAAACCAATCAGCAGCAAGCCTGCCCCCACACCAAATATCGCGCCGCTGAACGCCCGCTTCAGCACATCGGCAGCCCAGTCTTTTTCCGGGTCAGCCAGATGCGCTCCGCCAAAGCGCAAGCGCGGGTATTCGCGGCTCTGTATGCCATTCGGCAGTTGCACGGTTTCTTTTGCATGAGCATGGGTTGCCAGTGGCGCCGAGTAAGTACGCTCCGGGTGCGCTTTAAGATCGTGCAAGGCAATATCCAGCAGGCTGTGCACCTCAACATTGAATTGCCCGTTGTCCAGCCGCTCACGCAGATGCACGCTATCCGACAAGCCCACCAGGACAAAAGCCGTCAGCACCGACAATGAGGCCATGCCCATGGGACGAGAAAGCACGCCATGCCAAGCGGTACGGAGTGAGGGTGTGCGTGCGATATGCCAGGCAAAACCTGCGCAAGCCAGCACCAACAGCCAGATAAGCAAGTCTGTCCAGAGCATGACAGGCTGGCTGTTCATAATCGACAGGCTCATGACAGCCTCACCCTTGGATCCACCAGTGTGTAGGAAATGTCCGTGAGCAACAGCCCCAGGATGTAAAGTGCCGCCCCAAGAAACACCATGGTCTGCACAATGGCAAAATCCTGTGCCCGAATGGCATCAATGGTGTAGCTCCCCAGACCGGGTATGCCAAAAAAAGACTCGGTAATCAGACTGCCTGTAAACAGCAGCGGCAAAACCACCACTGCCCCGGTCAGAATGGGGATCATGCCGTTTTTCAGCACATGTCCGAACAACACACGCATTTCCGAAAGCCCTTTGGCGCGGGCTGTACGGACGTAGTCCTTGCTGATTTCCTCAAGAAAAATGGTGCGATACCAGCGCGCGCCGCTGCCAATGCCAGCCGCAACCGATACCAGCACTGGCAACAGGATGAATTTGAACGCGTCAATGCCGTCGCCATAACCTGAAATCGGCAGCCATTGCCACAGCTTGGCGATGAAATACTGTCCGGCAATGATGTAGAACAGACCCGAAATGGACATCAATGCAATGAGACCGATCAAGCCGATATATTCCAGCCGCGTGCCTCGATAGAAAATCATCAGCAGTGCAATGGTCACATTGGCCAGCAGACTGAATACGAATACCGGCAGGGCAATGGCCAGCGATGGCCACATGCGGGTTTTGATATCACGCGCGATGTCACGACCGTCGTCCGCCTTGCCAAAATCCAGCGCAAACAGCTTGACCGAACGCTCAACAAACAGGGTGTCCACCAGCTTCTGCTCCCCATGCGCCCCGGCATTGAAGAACAACGGTTTGTCGTAACCGCGCTCGGCCTTCCATTGCTGGATAGCCTCTGGCGTAACATGCTTTACGCCAAGATGAATACGCGCCATGTTATCTGGCGTATTCACTACAAAAAACAGAAAAAAAGTAATCAGGTTGACCCCGACAAGAATCGGCAATGCGTAGAGCAATCTGCGGACTAGATAACGGATCATGCGCGTTGCGCCTCCTGCCTGCGGTACTGTCGCCAGGCCGGCCAGAGCAATCCCGCCAACACCAGGGCAGACAGCGCAATCGGCCACAATACCGGGCGATTCCAATTCGCTTGCCTGGACTTGCGATCTGCTGCGTCGATACGCCGATATTTCAGCGTGTTATTGGCCATGAGGTTGGGTTTGACATTGCCTATCCAGGCGTGCAGCAGGCTGAAGCCCTTGGGGTGAAAGCCGAAAAGCCACGGCGCATCGTGGCGCAGAATTTCGGTCATTTGATTGATGACCTGCTGGCGAGGCTCGCCGTTGGGCATGTTTTTCATTTGCGCAAACAGGCGGTCATACTCCGGATTGCTGTAATTGGCTGCGTTTTCACCGTTCTTGCCGGCTTTGGCGTTAGGCCCGTACAGCAGGAAAAAGAAATTCTCCGGATCCGGATAGTCCGCGTTCCAGCCCCACTCGAAAATCTGTGCATTACCTGCACGCATCTTGTCCTGGAAGCGGTTGTAGTCGGTAGCGCGCACCACCAGCTGGATATCCAGTTTTCTGAATTGTTTGATGAGCCAGTCGAGCCTGGACTTGGCATCCGGCCCGGTTGCCGCAGTGTCGAAATACAGTACCAGCGGCTTACCGTTTATTTGGCTGCGTCCGTTGGGATAGCCTGCTTCGGCCAACAGTTTCCTGGCTTCATCGATACTGCGCCGCTTGCCCGGCGCGTGATAGACCACAGGATTGAAATCATTTTTGTAGCCAAAAATACCCGGCGGCAACGCGCCCTGTGCAACAATGCCGCGCCCGTTCACAAAGATGGAAACAAATTCCTCGTAATCCACGGCAATGGAAATGGCCTGGCGAATTTTTCTGGCAGCCTCGCCGCCCGCATGACCCAGCAAAGGGTCTTTCATGTTGAACCCCATGTAGCGGCTGCTGGTCGTAATTGCCGTAACCAGGCGGATACCCTTTTCTTTCATCTCCCGTGTGAGATCTGCTTCGCCTTCTGGCGAGAACTGCACCGCCTGATCAAAGTTATCCGAGCTGACCCCGGATGCGTCGTAATACCCCTGTAGAAATTTGCTCCATTGTGGAATGTCTTCTTTTTCCAGAGTGAAAACTGCGCGGTCAAGTATAGGCAAAGGCTTGCCGGCGTCTGCGAGCAAGCCTTTCTCTCGATCCTCCGCCTCGCCCTCTGATGGGTAAACCTCGCCACGGAAATTGGGATTTCTTTCCAGCACCATGCGGCGATTGGGATCGTTTTCGCTCAACATGAATGGTCCGGTACCGACAGGTTGCCAATCCAGATTAAGGTTACGACTGTCCATGCCTGGCTGGGTATAAAAACGCTCTGCCTCCCAAGGAATGGGAGCAAAGAAAGGCATGGCCAGCCAATAGATAAATTGCGGATAATGTTTTTTAAGTGTAATCCGGTAGCTGTATTTTCCCGTTGCCTGCGCACCGGCAAAATCATACGCCCGCAGATCGAGCCAATCCTGCTTCGAACCTGACTTGTTCGAACTAGCCTTGGCTGCCGTGACCAGCTGCTGATTCAGCGTATCCAGATCAAGGATGTATTCGGCCATCAAACCGAAAATGGGTGAGTTCAGCTGCGGACTTGCCAGCCGCTTTATCTGGTAAACATAGTCCTCTGCAACCAGCTCACGGGTTCCGGTCTCGGAAAAATCCGACAACCGGTGGATCTGCTCCAGTGCGCCTGCAGAAATTGGCACATAGCGTGGCGTGCCGTCATTTTTGCGGGCAAATGCCGCATGAGGTTGATACAGGATGCCTGGACGCAGACTGATGTCATACGTTGTGCGGGCGATTTCCTCCACGCGCGCCGTGGCCGGCAGTGGTTTCCCTTGCGCGTCCCAATAACGCACAACCGGCATGGCTTCGGTTGTCAAAGGTTCCAGCGTGTAGGGGCGCTTGAGAAAATGGTATTGCAGCGGCGGCTCATAAATCTGGCCAGTAAATTCGACTTCATTGCTGCTGTAGGAACGCGCCGGATCAAGATGCTTGGGGCGCTCCTCAAACACGGTGTAAAGCGTACCTTCTCCAGAGTCACCGGAAGCATAGGGATTGTTCCAGACTTCACCACAACCCGTCGTCATGGCGATCATCGACAATAACAGTAGAGTAAAACTGGTGCGCATGGCGGGATAGTGTATCAAGCCTAAGGCCATGCTCGGCTATAATTCGGCCATCTTTTTTCTTACATTGCACAAGGACAGAATCATGGGTTTTCTGGTCGGCAAAAAAATTCTCATCACCGGGATGATCAGCAACCGTTCGATTGCATACGGTATCGCCAGTGCTTGCAAACGCGAAGGCGCCGAACTGGCTTTCACCTACCAGGGCGAACGTGCAAAAGATCGCGTCGTCGAATTTGCAAAGGAATTCGGCTCCGATATTGCCCTGCCCTGCGATGTATCCAGCGATGAGCAAATCACCGAAGTTTTCGCTGAACTCGGTAAACAGTGGGACGGCCTGGATGGACTCGTGCACTCGGTTGCATTCGCCCCCAAAGAAGCACTGGCTAATGACTTTCTGTCTTCTGTCACACGCGAAAATTTCCGCATTGCACATGACATCAGTTCCTACAGCTTTGCGGCACTGGCAAAAGCCGCATTACCCATGATGGAAGGACGCAAGGCGGCATTGCTGACACTTTCCTACCTTGGCGCTGTTCGTTCCATCCCCAACTACAACGTCATGGGTTTGGCAAAAGCCAGTCTCGAGTCCAGCGTGTATTACATGGCGCAAAGCCTGGGACCCAAGGGCATCCGCGTCAACGCCGTTTCCGCCGGGCCGATCAAGACCCTGGCCGCCAGCGGCATTGCCAAGTTCAACGAGAAACTCGATCTGGTTGCCGAAAACGCACCATTGCGACGCAACGTTACTATTGAAGAAGTCGGAAACGTCGCTGCATTCATGCTGTCTGATCTTGCCTCCGGTGTTACCGGCGAAATCACCTATGTGGATGCCGGATTCAACACCACAGCCGGCGCTGACTGAAGACCGACATCGGTGCCTGATGGCGACAAAAAAAACCCGGCTTGTGCCGGGTTTTTGTTGCGCGACCGCGATGTCCTAGTCTTTCTTTTCCAGCGCCTTGGGCAGGATTTCCACCTTCTGTGCAGCTTTGGCAAGCGATACATGCGCCGCAACATCCGTTTGCGCATAAGCCTGCTGCAAACCATTTTCAATTGCCATGCGCAACATCGGATCAGCCTGGACGCTGTCCAGCACGCGCGACACGCGGATCAAACGATATCCGCCATCGGGTAAGGCGCTGCCCGTATAAGCCGGTAATCCGGCGGGGTCAGCACGCATGACTTTACGCATGGCATCCTGGCTAAGCCCGCCCGGCTGTTGTCTTCCCACGATCTGAAATGCGCTCCAGTTGATTCCGGCGGGTTCGCGGCCCTGCTTTAGCTGCGCCATGAGAGCCTGTCCCAGCTTCTCTCCTTGCTTAACAGCTTCTTCGGCCAATAATTTTTCCCTTATCTGGCCGGCAACCTCGGCGAGCGGCCTTTGTTTGGCCGGCCGATGCTCCAGAACTCGCGCGGCAACCAGCGCATTTGATCCAATTTCGATAGTCTCTATATTCTGTCTGCTCTTAATCGCATCCTCTGTAAAAACGGCTGTCAGCAACTTGGGTTCACCCAAGACTCCGCCAGCCTGTCCCTGACGGGTAAGCCAGTCAGATGCATTGATAGTCAAGCCATAGGCATCCGCAGCTGGCTTGAGGCTGTTAGCCTGTTCGTACACCAGATTGCCGAAATTTTCCGATGCTTCGGCAAATTGTTTTTGTGCCAATTGGTTGCGCAACTCAGTTTCTATTTGCGCCCTGACGGCAGAAAGTGCAGGTATATCGGATTTAATACCGTCCAGACGGACAATGTGAAAGCCAAACTCGCTCTCCACCAATCTGATTTCGCCGCGTTTCATGGAAAACACCGCATCTTCAAACGGTTTGACCATGCGCCCACGGGTGAAACTTCCCAGGTTGCCACCTTGAGCGGCCGAGCCTTTATCCGCCGACTCACGCCTGGCCACATCAGCAAAACTTTGCGGAGCCTTGCGAATTGCCGCCAACAAGTTATCCGCCTTGGCCTTGGCCTGTTTGCGTGCGGCCGCATCAGCCGCTGCCGCTTCGATCAAAATATGGCTTGCGGCGCGTTCCTCTGGCGCGCCAAGTTTGGCTGCATTCGCCGCATAATAATCCTGCACCTGTTTTTCACTCAGGCTGATTTTTTTCGCAATCTGGTCTAGGGTCAGCAGCGCATATTCAATCCGCACAGCCTCCGGCTCCATATATGTATTTTTGTGTTGCTCGTAGTAGGTCTGAACAGCCTTGTCCGACAAGCTGACTTGAGCAGCCACCTGGGCTGACGAAATATCGTGGAAAGAAATTTCCCTTTGTTGCGCGGCAATTCGGGCAACTAGCTCTACCGTCGCGTTAGCGGTCAGCGCGCCGACCGCGAGTGGTTGCTGGTAAGCCTGCAACAGCAGATCCCGCCGCAGCAGGCTGTAAAAATATTCCGGCTTCCAGCCGCGACTCAGCAACACCTGTTGATATCGGGCTTGCGAAAACTGTCCGTCCTGCTGAAACGAAGGGATCTGCCGCAATACTGCGGCTACTTGCGCATCGGTCACGACAAGCCCGATCTTTTTTGCTTCCTGTAGCAGAGCCTCTTCTTCCACCAGGTCGTTGAGCACTTTCTCGCGGAATCCGGTGGTTTCAATAGCGGCAGGATCAAAGTTTCCACCCATGGCCTGACGCATGGCCTCGGCCTGGTTTTTCAGCGCCTCGGCAAAAGCCTCACGGCTGACACCTCCACTTCCCACCTCGGCAACCAATTCAGTCTTGGCGTTTGGACTGAAGTAGGAGTCAACGCCCCACAAGGCGAGAGGAATTATGATCAAGGCCAAAATTACTTTGGCCAACCAGCCCTGAGCGCGGTTTCGTATGGCTTCCAGCATGGTTCAGTTATACCCGAAATGGAAAAGCGTTATTGTCGCCCGAAACTGCGGCAATGTGTATGGAAAATACCCGGCAATAGCACACCGAAACCTGATCCAGGAATTTACTGGTGCTGAAAAAAGACTGATGCTGAAATGAAAAAAAGCGAACAAGAATGTTCGCTTTTTTTGATGTTGGCGGAGCGGACGGGACTCGAACCCGCGACCCCCGGCGTGACAGGCCGGTATTCTAACCAACTGAACTACCGCTCCAAAGGTGCGAGATTGTACAGCTTTTATTCCGTTTTTTACTACTGCCGAGAATAATTTTTCACGGCATTAATCTGGTGGGTGCTAACGGGTTCGAACCGCTGACATTCGCCTTGTAAGGGCGACGCTCTACCAACTGAGCTAAGCACCCGGAAAGCGCGCGATTCTACAGCAACTTTATCGTCTTTGCCAACCGCAGCTTTGTCCTAGCCCAGTCCTGGGTCGGGCTAGCCGCCAAGCTGCACTAACTTAACCGGCTAGCCGCCGGTCATGGACATGAAGCGCACGAGTTTCTTCGGCGCTTCACGGAATTCGTGGCGTTCTGGTTTGCGGGCAACGGCGGCGCGGATGGTTTGTTCAATTTCCTGGTCACTCACGCCCGATTTAAGCAGTAAACCAAGTTCGACCTTGTCGTCCTGACCCAGGCACAGGTAAAGCGTGCCATCAACTGACACGCGCACGCGGTTGCAGGTTTCGCAAAAATGCTGCGACAGCGGGGTGATGAAGCCGATGGAGAACTTCCCATCCGGCGTGCCCAGGTAGCGCGCCGGGCCGCCGCCCGGCAGGCTGGTTTCGATGAGGCCGAATTTTGCCGCCAGGCGCTGCTTGACCGGCTGTAAATCCAGAAAACCGGATGCGCGACCGGTATCGCCCATGGGCATGGTTTCGATCAGGCGCAGGATGTAGTCGCCACGCAGGGCAAAGTCCACCATGGCGTCGATTTCGTCGTCGTTTTGCCCGGCAATGGCCACCATGTTGAGTTTGATTTTGCGGAATCCGGCTGCGCGTGCGGCTACCAGCCCGCGCATGATTTTGTCGAAGACATCGCGGCCATTGATTTTCTCGACGCGCTCGCGTTGCAGCGAGTCCAGACTGACATTCAGCCGCGTGATGCCGGCTGCTTTGAGTGCACGTGCGTGCTTGTCCAGCTGGGTGGCATTAGTGGAAAGCGACAAGTCTTCCACCCCGGGCAGGGCAGAAAGTCTCGCCGCCAGCTCCGGCAGTTTGTTTCTTAGCAGGGGCTCGCCGCCAGTCAGGCGAAATCGGCTTACGCCCAGCCGTGCGAATGCGCCAACCAGACGTTCGATTTCGGCAAAGCGCAACCAGTGCTCTGGCTCTTCAAAATCTTTGAAGCCTTCGGGCATGCAGTAGGTGCAGCGCAAATCGCAGCGATCCGTCACGGAAAGACGGACGTATTCAATCTGGCGGCCAAACGGATCAATCAGCATGAGTGAATTTTACCGTTATATATGCCAAAATATAACCAGAATTTTTAAGCCGCCGCATATTCGAGGTTTAGAAGATGCAAGAACAAGACAATCTTTTGTTACTGGCAGGCTTCGCAATTGCCGCCTTTCTGTATGCCTCGGTCGGGCATGGCGGGGCATCAGGCTATCTTGCGGTCATGGGTTTGGCGGGACTGGAACCGCAGGTCATGAAGCCCGCTGCATTGGCCATGAACGTGGTGGTGGCAGGCATTGGCAGCTGGAAGTATTTGCAGGCAGGGGCGTTTGACTGGAAGGTTTTCTGGCCATTTGCGGTGGTGTCGATACCCATGGCCTATCTGGGCGGCACGATGGATTTGCCTGCGCATGTGTTCAAGCCTTTGGTCGGCATCGCGCTGCTTTTTGCCGCCTGGCGCATGCTGCTTTCTGCGCGCGAAGTGGAGGTCGAGCGGCGGCCGCTGAGATTTGTGCCTGCGCTGCTTGCCGGGGCGGGCATGGGCTTGCTGGCGGGTATGACCGGGGTGGGCGGCGGCATATTCCTGAGTCCGCTGATCCTGCTGCTGGGCTGGGCTGGCACGCGTGAGACTTCCGGCATTGCCGCCTTGTTCATCCTGGTGAATTCATTGGCTGGCCTGGCAGGGCATGGCGATTTGTCCGCACTGCCCGGCAACTTCCCGGTCTGGCTGGCAGTTGTGGCAGTGCTTGGCTGGCTGGGGGCGGAAATGGGCAGTCGGCGTTTCCAGCTGCCTGTCATTCGTAATCTTCTGGCGGCTGTGCTGGTGGTGGCCGGGGGCAAGATGATTCTGACGGCAATTTCCTGAACCTATGAAAGTCCTGGGCATTAGCGGCTATAGCGGCGCGGGAAAAACCACGCTGCTTGAGAAACTCATTCCATTATTGAAAGCGGATGGGGTGCGGGTTGCGGTCATCAAGCACGCGCATTGCGGGTTTGATGTGGACCAGCCCGGCAAGGACAGCTACCGTCATCGCCAGGCTGGCGCGGGCGAAGTGCTGGTGGCAAGCGATACACGCTGGGTGTTGATGCATGAGAATGCCAGCGCCGCGCCGCCGCGCTTGCAGGATTTGCTGGCCAGATTATCCGACTGTGATCTGGTGCTGGTGGAGGGCTGGAAACGTGATCCTATTCCCAAAATCGAGGTACATCGCGCGGCCAATGGCAAACCCTGGCTATATCCGGAGGATGACAACATCATTGCGGTAGCCAGCGATGTGCCGCCGCCAGGCGTTACGCCGTCATCGCATCCAGCACCGCTATCTGATTCTGCGCCGCCGCCCGATTCTGCACCGCTGTGGCTGGCGCTGGATGAGATAATCACGATCCGAGCCTTTATCAAAAAAAATCTGGATGTTTGAACCCATGCTGAGTGCTGCTGAACTCTTACAAGAATTGCTGAACCGCGCCCGACCGGTAGCAGATACAGAGACCATTGATTTATCAAATGCTTACAACCGGATTCTGGCGCAAGGTCTGACTTCGTTTATCAGTGTGCCGCCGCTCGATAACACGGCCATGGATGGTTATGCCGTGCGCAGCGCCGACTGCAAATTGCCGGATACCAAACTCAAGGTCGCGCAGCGCATCGCTGCCGGGCAAGTGGGCGTGGAATTGCGGCAAGGCGAAGCTGCCCGAATTTTTACCGGCGCACCGATCCCGCCCGGCGCCGATGCCATTGTCATGCAGGAAGACACCGCGCTGGAAGGCGACAGCGTGACGGTTTACAAGATGCCGCATCCGGGCGACCACATTCGCCGCGCCGGTGAAGATATACGCCCCGGCACCGATGTGTTGACGCCGGGCGCACGTCTCAAGGCTGCCGAACTTGGCCTGGCAGCCTCGATTGGTGCTAAGCAGGCCAGCGTATTCCGCAAGTTGAAAGTCGCCATTTTTTCTACCGGTGACGAACTGGCCGAGCCGGGTCAGACGCTTGCGCCAGGCCAAATCTACAACTCCAATCGCGCCACCTTGCGCGGCCTGCTGGCGGGGCTTGGCGTTGAAGTTGTTGATCTGGGTGTGATTGCGGACACACACACCGCCACGGTTGTAGCGATTGAAACTGCGGCCAGGCAGGCTGACGTTATTATCACCACGGGCGGGGTGTCGGTTGGTGAAGAAGATCATGTGCGCGCCGCAGTGGAACAACTGGGGCGCATCGACATCTGGAAAGTGGCCATGAAACCCGGCAAGCCCGTGGTCTATGGTCGGGTCGGCGAGGCGGATTTTATCGGCCTGCCAGGTAATCCGGTTTCGGCCTTTGCCACTTTCTGTCTGTTCGCACGGCCTTTTTTGCTCAAGCGCATGGGCGCAACGCAGGTGCTGTATCGCGCGTATCCGGTACGCGCTGCGTTTGACTGGCCAAAACCCGGCGCGCGACGCGAGTTCTTGCGCAGCCATCTGGTCTATGGCGTGGATGGGGCAGGGGAGGTGCGCCTGTATCCCAATCAGGGTTCTGGGGTGCTGACTTCTGCGGTATGGGCAGATGGCTTTGTCGATCTTGAAATCGGCCAGAGCGTGATTCGCGGCGAATGGGTGCGCTTTATTCCATTTAACGAGGTATTGAATTGATGAAAATAAAAGTCCTGTATTTCGCTAAGTTGCGAGAGATATTTAATCTTGAAAGTGAAGAACTTGAGTTCCCGGGCGAGCAGATCCACGCCGCTGCCGTGATTGATTTGCTGCGCAAGCGCGGCGAGCCTTGGGCGACGGAACTGGGGCTGGATGCCGGCAATCGCATGGCGGTCAACCAGACACTTGCGGGCATTGTCACGCCAGTAAAGGACGGCGATGAAGTTGCGATTTTTCCGCCAGTGACTGGCGGCTAAAGCTAAAGCGAAATGAAAATTCAAGTCAGCGAAACCGATTTTGATCCTGGTGTGGAAATTGCCGCACTGCACGCAGGCCAGCCCAAAGTTGGCGCGGTGGCCAGCTTCGTCGGTCTGGTGCGCGATCTGAACGAAGGGGATGCCGTTGCCACGCTGACGCTGGAACATTATCCGGCCATGACCGAGAAGTCTTTGCGTGAAATCATCGCAGAGGCTGAAAACCGCTGGAGCCTGCTGGATGTGACGGTGATTCACCGCATCGGAAGATTATTGCCGCTGGAACGCATCGTATTTGTGGGCGTCGCTTCCATGCATCGCGGCGACGCTTTTGCGGCCTGCGAATTCATCATGGATTACTTAAAAACCCGCGCACCGTTCTGGAAAAAGGAAGGCACTCCACAGGGCGAACGCTGGTTAGCAGCGCGCGGCAGCGACGAAGCGGCAGCAGACCGCTGGAAAGCCTGACCCAGGGCGAAAAAAGCCCGGTTAAACCGGGCTCAAGCATGATTGGGCGGGCTTATAAGCTGCCAAGATAAGCCGCAATGTCGTCCAACTGCTCATTGCTTAAAGCCTTTGCCATCGGGATCATCATGCCCGACTGGGGGCCGATTTGTTTACCTGCCTTGTAATCCTGCAGTTTTGTCTTGAGTGCCGTCGCGCTCTGTCCGGCCAATTTCGGGAACATGCCCTGACCTTGTGCTTTGGCACCATGACAACTTGCACAGCGCGCGGTGTAGAGGGCAATGGTTTCCGGGCTTGGCGCAGTCACCTCGGCGGGCGCGGGTTTAGGCGCGGGTGCGACAGCGGTAGTAGTAGCCGCAGGCGCTGTTGCGGCGACAGGCGCAGGTATTGCCCCGGCTGCCGTAACTGCCTGAGCTGCGCTTGCCGGTTTGGTTGCTGGCGTGGGGGCAGGTTTGGCTGCTGTGTTCGCTACGGCAGCGGCCGGGGCGACAGCTTTGGCCGTCCCGCTTGCCGTTGCGGTATCCATAGCACCAGGCGCGGTTTGTGTAGCAGTGTCCGTTGCAGCTGGCGTGGCCTCGGCTACGGCGGGCGCTTCAATTGCGGGAGTGCGCTCTGCCGCCGGTGCGGCAGATTGTGCTGTTTCATCTTTTTTGCCGCATGCGGTGAGCGCCAGGCTAAACACGAGCGACATCAACAGGGTATTGCGCATCAGAAATCTCCAGTTAGCGGGGGGTAGAAAACTGCAAGTTATATCTTGGTAAACAAGGAATCAGTCTGGCAAAGTAGGCTTGATCAGCCTTTCAGTCAAGGACTGCGACTGACGGGCAAGCCAGTCCAGATGCTGCTTTTCCAACGCATCATATTCATCAATCAGGCGCAGACCAAATGCGGTCAAGCGGCTGCCGCCGCCTCTGGAACCGCCCGTCACGCTTTCGACCACAGGTGTGCCCAACGCTTTGTTTATCGCATCTACTGCGTCCCAGGCGGCTTTGTAGCTCATTTTCATGGCCTTGGCAGATTTGGAGATTGAGCCGGTTGCCGCAATACCTTTCAGTAGTTGTATGCGACCCTTGCCCAGCAAGGGTTTGCCGTCCAGGCCGAGCCAAAGCCTGCCATGGGCTGAAATGGATGAACTTGTCATGGCTGTATTAAATCACTATTCAGCTTTCCGTTACGCACTCACAAGTTATTGCGTTGTTTTTGTTCTGGATGCGCCGTGTCGTGTGATGTGCTGTGCTGGCAAGCAGCCCCTGATCAATTCCCCCATTAGCCGAGTTCAGGCGCTGCGCAGTCGCAGTGCCGGGGTAAAATCCTGCCCATGCTTTTTTCAACCTTTCCCGCGCTGGGTGGATTTCTGGCTGTTGGTGTTGGCGCCATGCTGGGCGCCTGGCTGCGCTGGGGCATCAGCATTTATCTCAACCCGCGTTTTGAATCCATGCCGCTGGGCACGCTGGCGGTGAATGTGTTGGGTGGTTACTGCATCGGTTTTGCCATTGCCTGGTTTGCCCATCACCCACATGTGTCGCCCGAGTGGCGGCTGTTTTTCATCACCGGTTTTCTTGGCGCGCTCACCACGTTTTCCGCGTTCTCGGCGGAAGTGTTGAATCAGTTGATCCACGGGCGCTACGGCTGGGCGCTGGCGACCACCAGCGCGCATGTGCTGGGTTCGCTATTTGCCGCAGGATTGGGCTGGTTGAGCTGGAAAGCCTTGCACGCATGACGCCGGTGCTGGATGCGCTGGGTCAGTTTGTCCTGTTTCTGGCTTCGCTGCTGGCGAATTTCTTTTCCGCCTTGTCCGGCGGCGGCGCGGGGCTGATTCAATTCCCTATCCTGATTTTTCTGGGGCTGCCGTTCGGGGTGGCGCTGGCCACGCACAAGGTGGCCAGTGTTGCTCTGGGCTTGGGCGCGACAATCCGCCATTTGAAGGAAAGCCACCTCGCGCGGCGCGAGTCGCTCATCATCCTGGGCGCAGGCATACCCGGCGTGGTGCTGGGGGCTTCGACCATTCTTCAGGTGCCGGAACACATTGCCACGCTGCTGCTGGGTTGGCTGACGCTGGGATTGGGCGTGTATTCGGTATTCAAGCCGCAATTGGGCATGGCGCACGCGCCGCGCAACTGGCATGGAACAGGGCTTTATACCGGCATGGCGGGGTTGTTTGCCGTGGGCTTTCTCAATGGTTCCATCACCTCCGGCACCGGGCTGTTTCTGACCATCTGGCTCATCCGCCATTTTGGCCTCGATTACAAGCGCGCAGTGGCTTATACCCTGGTATTGTGCGGTCTGTTCTGGAACGGCACGGGAGCACTGGTTTTGGGATACCTTGGCACGATTGCCTGGAGCTGGATGCCGGCGCTTTTGGCCGGGTCGATCATCGGCGGCTATCTGGGCAGCCATATCGCCATCAAAAAGGGTAATCTGTGGATCAAACGCTCGTTTGAGATTGTGACAATTTTGATTGGTCTGAGACTGATTTTTTACTAGGGAAGCACTGATTTATTCGGTGCTTCCCTTGCAAGCCGAGAATCGGCTTGCCGCTCAATGACGCAAGTCATTGAAAGCGCAAATTTTCCCGGACATGCGCCGGGGAAATTTTTCTGCTGATGTTTCGCGTGAGCGAATAAATCAGCGTTTACCTAGGAGTCATACATGCGTGCTGCATGGATATTGGGTTTGCTGGTGCTGACAAATTCGCTGGCTGGCTGCGGCTCCAGTGAAATGCCTGCCAACGTGGCCATGGATGCGGCTGTTAGCGGCGGCGCGGCGGTGATGCGAGGCATCGCGCCTGAATCCATGCCCGCATCCGGCGTAGAGCAACCCGCGCAAAAATATTTGGCCGAACGTCAGTTCTGGGTGTTCGAACTGAAAGAAGCCGATATTGAAGCGCGCTGGAAAGCGCATGTGGCGCTGTGCACCGGGGATTGCGAAGTACTGAATGCCTCGGTCAGCAAATCAACGATGGCGCCGGTGTATGCCAATCTGCAATTGCGTGTGGCACGCGCGGAGGCCGCCAAACTTTTTGCCGCCATGGAAGACCCGGCCATCATCGAACGCCGGGTAGAGCGCGAAGACAAGACATTGCAGGTGGTTGATGCCGATGCGCGCATCAAGAACCTGTCCGAGCTGCGCGACCGTTTGCGGGTGCTGCAAACCCAGTACAAGGGCAGCCTGAAAGACCTGCTGGAAACAGAAAAGGAACTGGCGCGCGTGCAGGGCGAGCTGGATGCCATGACCGCGCAACGCAAGGTGCTGGCCAACGAAACCGAGAAAATCCTGCTCAATGCCGACTATCGCGCTAAACCAACTTTAGGCGAAACCGGAGCGTTCCAGCCGCTGGTGGAGGCCTGGCGCAATATGGGTCGCACTTTTGCCCAAAGTCTGGGCTCGGCCATGCTCTTCATCGTGGGCGCGCTGCCCTGGGTGGTGATCGTCATCCCGGTGTTGTGGGGGACGTGGAAAGGCATCAAAACGCTGTGGGCAAAACTCAAAAACCGCCGCAAGCCTGCATGACCGACGAAGACTACATGCGCGAGGCTTTGACTGAAGCCCGTAAAGCCGGGGAAGCAGGCGAAGTGCCGGTTGGCGCGGTGGTAGTGAAAGATGGCGCAGTCGTCGGGCGCGGCTACAACCAGCCCATTTCCAGCCACGACCCCAGCGCCCACGCCGAGATCATGGCGCTGCGCGATGCCGCGAAAAACATCGGCAATTACCGGCTGGTCGATACCACGCTGTATGTCACCTTTGAACCTTGCGCCATGTGCGCGGGCGCGATTTTTCATGCACGGGTGGCGCGCGTGGTGTATGGCGCGATGGAATATAAAACCGGCGCGGCAGGCAGCATCGTCAATCTGTTTGCTGAACCGAAACTGAATTTTCACGCACAGATTGAAGGCGGTGTGCTGGCGGAAGAATGCGGCAAGCTGGTGAGCGATTTTTTTGCCGAACGACGCAGACAGTCAAAACAGGAACAGTAGTGGCTCAATACCGTATCGACATCGACTCCCGCCTGCAACGCCTGTACCTGTGGGAACCCTATCCAGACGGCGATATGCTGGTCCGCGAATATCCCATATCCACCGCCAAGAACGGGCTGGGTGAGGAAAGTGGTAGTTACTGCACGCCGCGCGGTCGCCACCGTATTGCTGAGAAAATAGGTGCTGGCCAGCCCATGTACGCCGTGTTCAAGGCGCGGGTGCCGACCGGTGAAATCTGGTCACGCGAGCTGGCAGCGGACAAGCCCGGCTGTGACTGGATACTGACCCGCATCCTGTGGCTGGAAGGCATGGAAGAGGGCAAGAACAAGGGCGGTATTGTCGATAGCCATGCTCGTTACATTTACATTCATGGCACGAACGAAGAACACCTCATCGGCACGCCGGCCTCACACGGCTGCATCCGCATGAAAAATGCCGATGTGCTGGCGTTGTTTGAACTGGTGGAAGAGGGGGCTGAAGTGCGGATCGACTAAAAAGCCCGCTTGCGCGGGCTTTTTAGTGTGGAAGTCGGCTTGCTTACTGAAGCACAACAATTTTCACCCTGCGGTTTTCCTTGCGGCCAGCCCGGGTTTTGTTATTGCCCACAGGACTGCTTTCGCCATAGGCGATGACACCCATTCGGTGCAGGGCAATACCGCCCTGAATGGCCAGATAGCGTTGTACGGCCTTTGCGCGTTTCAGCGCGATCCGCATATTTGCATCATCCGAGCCAGTGCTGTCGGTATGCCCCTGGATTTCAAGATAGACGTTCTTGTTGTCCGATTTGAGTTTGGCGGCCAGCTCGTCCAGTGCTTTTTTGCCATCGTCACTCAGCTTGTCGCTATTAAGCTTGAAGGCAACCTGCCCCGCCAGGACAGCCTCATACATGAACTTGCCCTCGGCCAGTTTGCCGGCCGCGTTGGCGCGCTCAAGTGCTTCTTGCGCCGTGCGGTTGACTGTGACCAGATCCGCCTCCACGCCGCTTACCCGACCCTCAAGTTCAAGCTGGCTACGCCCCTGCCGGTCGATTCTGCTGGCTAGCTCGAAATGCTGGTCGTCCATGCGCTTGTTGCTTGACACCGTCGCATTGGCGATCTGCTCGTTGACATAATCCTTGGTTGCGCAGCCGGAAACAGACAAGGCTAGTGCAGGGACAAGTAGTGCCAGAGTATTGAGTTTTTTCATGTTGGATTCCATGCAATTTGACCATAGACGGAACATTTAGCGGCTATTGCCTGGAATAATGAAGGGCTGTGTTGCAGATTTTCGTCTCAAACACCGCGCAACAGCTCGTTGATGCCGACCTTGCTCAGCGTTTTTTCGTCCACTTTCTTGACGATGACCGCGCAATACAGGCTGTACTTGCCATCCTTGGAGGGCAGGTTGCCGGAAACGACGACGGAGCCAGCGGGCACGCGGCCATACATTACTTCGCCGGTTTCGCGGTCGTAGATTTTGGTCGATTGGCCGATGTACACGCCCATGGAAATCACGCTGTTGTCTTCGACGATGACACCCTCGACCACTTCGGAACGCGCGCCGATAAAGCAGTTGTCGCCGATGATGGTGGGACCGGCCTGCACCGGCTCCAGCACGCCGCCGATGCCGACGCCACCGGACAGATGCACGTTCTTGCCGATCTGTGCGCAGGAACCGACGGTGGCCCAGGTATCGACCATGGTGCCTTCATCCACATACGCGCCAATATTCACGTAGCTGGGCATCAGCACCACGTTCTTGCCGATATAACTGCCACGGCGCGCTGCGGCGGGCGGTACCACGCGGAAGCCGCCCTCGCGGAAGTCGCGGCTGTTGTAGTCGGCAAACTTGCTGGGCACTTTGTCGAAGTAGTTGGTGTAGCCGCCCTTGATGAAATTGTTGTCTTCCAGGCGGAAGGACAGCAGCACGGCCTTCTTGATCCACTGATTGGTTTTCCATTCCTGGCCCTGCACCCGTTCAGCCACGCGGATCTGACCCTTGTCCAGCATGTCCAGCACGGTGGCGACCGCATCCTTGACTTTGGCATCGGCGTTGCGCGGATTGATGTCGGCACGGCGTTCAAACGCGTCTTCGATAAGTTGTTGCAGCTCTTGCATGGTTTTTCCTGATAAAAATTGAATTGGAATTTCGAAATTTCCATTTTTTCAAACATCCCACCCTTACCCCAGCCCCTTTCGCTTAGGGAGAGGGAGCGCGGCAGCGCGGGTGAGGGTGGGATGCCGGTTACATATTTGACCTGGTTAACGCACCGGGCAGAAGTCGGTAGCGGTCTTGATCCAACTCAGGTTCTAAATGTCAGGGTGCGATTGTAAGGCTTTCACGGCTTTTTCGATGCGCCGATCGGTTTGTTCACGCTAAACAGCACAATGATCTTGCTCAACAGAAATTTCAACAGCAAATTTTCATCTCATCGCAGGAAATTGCTGATGCGCTGTGCGGCTTCTTCACACTGCGTCAGCCCATCGACCAGCGCAATGCGCACAAATCCCTTGCCGGGATTGACGCCTTTTGCCTCGCGCGCGAGAAAGCTGCCGGGCAGCACGGTGACATGCTGGCTTCTGTATAGCTCACGGGCGAAAGCTGTGTCATCTCCATCAGGCACTTTTGCCCACAGATAGAATGCCGCATCCGGCATTGGTGCCTCCAAGACCTTGGCCAGCATGGGTTGAACGGCGGCAAACTTGGCGGCGTACTGGCGGCGATTTTCGATGACGTGTGCTTCATCATCCCAGGCAATCGCGGAAACCGCCTGCACCATCGGACTCATGGCGCTGCCGTGATAGGTGCGGTAAAGCAGGAATTTTTTCAGCACCTCGGCATCGCCCGCCACCAGACCGGAACGCAGACCCGGCACGTTGGAACGCTTGGATAGGGAGTTGAACACCACCAGATTCTTGTGGCCGCGACCAAGCTGTTTGGCGGCTGTCAACGCACCCAGCGGCGCACTGGCCGCTCCCTCCCCCCTCGTGGGGGAGGGCTGGGGAGAGGGGGCAACATCAAAATAAATCTCCGAATAACACTCGTCGCTGGCAATGACAAAGTTATATTGGTCGGCCAAATCAAAAATTGTCTTCCAGTCTTCCAGCGACATCACCTTGCCGGTGGGGTTGCCGGGCGAGCACACATAGACAAGCTGCACTGTTTCCCACAAGTCTTCCGGCACGGACTCCCAGTCCATGCGGCAGCCGTTTTCCGGCGTGGTGTTGAGGTAATAGGGCGTGGCGCCCGCCAGCAAGGCCGCGCCTTCGTAAATCTGGTAGAAGGGGTTGGGCGACACCACGCGCTTTTTATGTTTGCTCGGGTCGATCACTGCCTGGGCAAAGGAAAACAGGGCTTCACGGCTGCCATTCACCGGCAACACCTCGCTGGCCGGGTCAAGTTCCACGCCATAGCGACGACCGCACCATGCCGCCAGACTCTTGCGCAACACATCAGAGCCGTTGGTCAGCGGATAAGAAGCCAGGCCAGCCATGTTTTGCGTGATGGCCTGTTTGATAAACTCCGGGGTCGGATGCTTGGGTTCGCCAATGGAAAGGTTGATGGGTGCCAGTTGTGCGTCCGGCGTGACACCGGCAAACAGTTCCCGCAGTTTCTGAAAAGGGTAGGGGTGTAGTTGGGCTAGCCTGCTGTTCATGACAGATTGCGCTAAATTTCTTGAAACCACGAATTTTATATGACTTCGCGTTTAATCCCCGTTCTGGCGCTGCTGTTCGGCGCTTCCATGTGGGGCCTGATCTGGTATCCCTATCGGCTGCTACAAGAGGCGGGCATGGGCGGGGTGGTGTCCTCGCTGGCTTCTTATGCGCTGCCGCTGTTACTGGCCTTGCCATTTCTGTGGCGGCATTTTCTTACCGCGCGGGCGCATTTTGGCTGGCTGCTGATACTGGGCGTTGCCGCAGGCTGGACCAACATGGGCTATGTGCTTGCCGTGGTAGGCGGCGAGATCATGCGCGTGGTACTGCTGTTTTACCTGGCGCCGGTATGGACGGTTTTTTTCGCCCGCTGGCTGCTGGGTGAAAAGCTTACGATCTGGGGCTGGGCAATCATGGCTTTTTCCTTTCTCGGCGCGCTTACCATGCTGTGGCCCGAAGGTGTTGGCTTGCCCTTGCCAGCCAATCAGGCCGAGTGGATTGCCTTGTCTGCGGGCATCAGCTTTGCACTATCCAATGTGGTGACGCGCAAGGTAGAAGGCGCAGACACCTGGGCCAAGTCGCTGGCCATCTGGATGGGCGTGACCATCCTTGCGCTCGTCGCGCTGACATTCGAAACTGCGCCATTTGCCTTTACAGCTCATGCAAGCCCGTCAATCGGATTGATTGTGCTGGGGGTGGGGTTGAGCATTGGTGCGATGACGCTGGCGGTGCAATATGGCTTGTCGCGCACGCCCGCTAACCAGGCCATCGTGATTTTTCTGTTTGAGTTGGTTGTGGCGGCCATTTCATCCTGGTTTCTGGCGCAGGAAGCCCTGACCGCCCGGGAATGGGCAGGCGCCGCCATGATTATTGCGGGTAGCCTGTTTTCCGGAAGGATGTCGCACAAATGAGCATTCTTGGCTTGTTGCACTGCTCGTTGCTGGTGGAAGACCTGACGCGCGCGCGCACCTTTTACGAAGGCGTGCTGGGGCTGGATCCCTGTACGTATCGGCCCAACATGGGGTTTGATGGCGTGTGGTATGAACTTGGCGCACAGCAAATTCACCTGTTGCGTCTTCCCAATCCGGAAAAAGGATTGGTGCGCCCGCAGCATGGCGGGCGCGATCGGCATATTGCCCTCGCCGTGGATTCCATAGATGTGCTTGCCGCCCGGCTTGATGCGGCCAACATTTTGTTTACCCTCAGCCAGTCTGGCAGAGCGGCGCTGTTTTGCCGCGACCCGGATATGAATGCGCTTGAGTTTATTGAAACCCCACCATCTCAAGGCTAGCAGGGGCGCCGGCTCAGTTCGGGTTCGAGGACATGCAGGACGCTGAGGTGCGTGTCGCACGCCAGCCGCCGTGCCCGGGTTCACGAGTCTGCTTCCCGCCTCCCGGAAGGCGGCGATTCCAGGCCCGCCACCGCCTCGC
>CAYTZP010000023.1:21824-27994 GCA_964442685.1 uncultured Thiobacillus sp. | reverse complement strand
TGCTGCACATCCACCGCGCCATGCACGCCGTGCTCGACCGCAACCCGCACCACGGTATCCACTTCCGCGTGCTGACCAAGATCCTGCGTCTGTCGGGCGGCGACCACCTGCACACTGGTACCGTCGTGGGCAAACTGGAAGGCGACCGCGCTTCCACGCTGGGCTGGATCGACCTGCTGCGTGAGTCCTACGTGCCGGAAGACCGTTCGCGCGGCATCTTCTTCGACCAGGACTGGGGCTCCATGCCCGGTGCCTTCGCTGTTGCTTCGGGTGGTATCCACGTGTGGCACATGCCCGCGCTGGTCACCATCTTCGGTGACGACTCCGTGCTGCAGTTCGGTGGCGGCACTCTTGGGCATCCGTGGGGCAACGCTGCTGGCGCGCACGCCAACCGCGTCGCGCTGGAAGCCTGTGTCCAGGCACGCAACGAAGGCCGTGCCATCGAAAAAGAAGGCAAGGAAGTGCTGACCGCTGCCGCCGCGAACTCGCCCGAACTGAAAATCGCCATGGAAACCTGGAAAGAGATCAAGTTCGAGTTCGACACCGTCGACAAGCTGGACATCGCCAACAAGTAATTTGTGCGGGGCGCGGGGTGTATGCCCCGTGCATCCGAGCTTAACGAAAGGATATTGAAATGGCCGTACAAGCCTATAAAGCCGCTACCAAGTACGAAACCTTCTCGTACCTGCCTTCCATGACCGCCGACCAGATCCGCCGCCAGATCGCCTACGCGATCAGCCAGGGCTGGAACCCCGCCGTGGAACACAGCGAAAAGGGCGTTTCCGCCCGCGTGAACTACTGGTACATGTGGAAGCTGCCGATGTTCGGCGAGCAGTCCGTGGACACCGTGCTGGCTGAAATTGAAGCCTGCCACCGCGAATTCCCCAACCATCTGGTTCGCTTCATTGCGTATGACAACTACGCGCAGAGCCAGGGTATGGCATTCGTTGTGTACCGCTAAGCGACTAGTCTGGTAAGCAGATCTGCGGTGGCGGCTTGCCGCCACCGCGATTCTCGGCACAACCCGGAGTAAGTGGGGAGTGCGGTTTTGGATGTTGTTTGTTGCGGAAACGCGTGTAGAAGCGTCTCCCCAACAAATGCAAGTTTTTCGAGGACAGTGATGACACAAGTCACAGATAGCCAGCAGGCCAGCGCGACCCTCTCCGGGCGCGAACTGGCACTCAAGCGCCGTCAGGCGATGGCATTGCATGGTAAGTCCGGCGTGACCAAGGCGGCTGCTCGCAGCGCTGCGGCCGCGCAGGTTCAACCAGTGCAAGCGCAGACCATGTCTGCAGCAAGCGTACAAACTAGCGGATTGTCAGAGGATGCGCTGATTGCTCAATTGCGCGCTGCATCTTCCCCCAAAGCAAGCCGTATGCGCCGTGAAGCCCTTTCTACAGTGGGCAAGGCGGCACTCGCGCCAACCGCCGCACGCAAAGCCGGGCGTACCCGTCCGCAGCGCGATGCCGTGCAAATGGCCGAAAGCAAACCCGCTGGTTGTGGCTGTGGTTGCAACGGCGCGCCCGGCGGTTGCCAAACCCCGGCGGTTGATAGCAACGAAACTTCCCTGCGTCCGGCAATGAGCCAGGAATACGCTGCACCGCAGATGGCGGCGCAAGTGACGCTGGCTGCCCAGCCCACCGGTCGTGCCCTGGCGCGTGCGCGCCGTACTGCGCTGGCGCAGGACGGCAAGTCCGGTCTCAAGCGCGTGGCGCAAGCGGTCAAGATTGCCGCCTCCATGCCCGATCAGGACTGGCAGGCTGCGATTACCAAGGGTGCGACAGGCCGCCAAGTGGCCATGCAGCGTCGTCTGGTGCAGTCGCTGGCCGGTCGTGCGACTACGGCCTCCAACGAAAAATCCCGTCCTGCTGGACGTGTGCGTGCGCGCAACGTCAGCGCGCCTGTCAAGGTTGAAGAGGGTCATACGCTGTCTGGCCAGTCGGTCACGGGCACGTCTACCGACCGCAGCCGCAAGGTGACCGGTAACGAACCCGGTTCCTGCCGTCCCGTAACCGGTACCGAGTATGTCGGTGTCGAGCAATTCGACGCGCTGTGCGACAGCCGCCCCAAAGCGAATCCCCCCAAAGTTGGCATCGGCAGCACTCTGCGTGATCGCAAGGTATCCGGCACCGAAGTCGGTCGTTCACAAAAAGTGACGGGTGACGAACCCGGCGCTTGCCGTGGCATCACCGGTACTGAATACCTTTCCGCCGAACGTTATGCCGAGTTTTGCGCCAGCAAGCCCGCGCCCGCGCCATCTAAAATTGGCGTGACCGAAACCCACAAGGGCGAAAAGCTCACTGGCACCATGGTGGGGCGCAGCGACAAAGTCACCGGTGATGAGTCGGGTGCCGATCGTGCATTGACCGGTACGCGTTACATGTCCAATGGTGCAGATACGGCACCTGACAAGGTTGCTTTGAGCCATACGGCAGGCGGCAAGTTAGTTACCGGTACGGCTGTGGGTCATACTGCCAAGATCACGGGTGATGAGCCCGGCGCCTGTCGTGGCATTTCAGGCACGCAGTACCTCGCCTCCGAGCAGTTTTCCGGCGTGTGCGGCACCGAAGCGCCTGCGCATCCGCGCAAGGTGAGCGTGATGTCATCGCGTGACAGTGAAACCGTTACGGGCGTGGATGTTGGTCGTGCTGAACATGTGACCGGTAACGAGCCCGGCTCGTGCCGCGCTATTACTGGCAGCCAGTACTACACGCAATCGGACTTCGCGCCGCTGTGCACCACTGCTCGCGGTCCGCGCAAGGTGAGCGTCATGCCCACACTTGGGGGTCGTGATGTGACGGGCACTGAGGTTGCGCCCAGCCCAAAATTGTCCGGTGACGAGTCCTACGGGTGCAAGCCCGTCACCGGTATTGACTACGTCAGCACGCAGCAACTGGCTGCCGTGTGTGATGCAAGCACCCCGGTCGCAGCCATCGAGAAAGTGGTTGTTGACCAAACCTGGCGCGGCCAGACCGTGACCGGCAGTTACCCGGGTCGTTCGGGCAGAGTGACCGGTAATGAATTTGGCGGTTGCGCGCCGATTTCGGGTACACCCTATATTGGCCGTGGTCAGTATGAGGGATTTTGTCCCGCGCCTGATGCCGACGCGCAGGCCGCGCGCATCAAGCATTCTGCTGTCATTCCGGCAACTGCCGTTACCGGTGATCGCCCCGGTGCGGGCGGTTCGAAAATGACTGGCGATGAGCGTGGCGCGTGCGAAGTGATTTCCGGCACGCCGTATGTTGGCGTGGACAACTCATCCGGCCAATGTGCTACCAGCGGTCGCTTCGTCAACCGTGCGCGCAGCTTTGAAGTGCCTTCGGCTACGCCCGCTCCGTCGGATTTCAGCATCGTTACTCCGGCACGTCAGGCGCAGTCCGAGCGCGGGGTAACGGGTAATTCCTTCGAGGTGGATCGCATTACCGGTCCGGTTAACAAGGCGACCGGGCTGATTACCGGCACGCCCGAGTTCCGTCACCGTGACGCGGTCGCTGCACAAGTCGAGCAGGCGCAGGCCGTCGCTGCCGCTCAGCGGCTGACTGGCGAAGGCCGTGCGGTATCGCGCATTACTGGCGATGCCTGGCACGCGCAAACACGTGTCACGGGCACGGAGGGCGCCTCGTCCTTGATGCGCAACCAGTCCATGCGTGGTCAGCCGCGCGGCGCAGGGGTGAATGCCCAGGTGTTCCGTGAACTGGAACGCCAGGAAACTACGGTATCGCCGATCACCGGTTCGTCCGGCAATAGCGGTAAAGGCGCGGTCGTCACCCTGTCGGGCGGCGCACGCGGTTAAGTCAGGAAACGGGAACCATTGCCATGAACACGCGTAAACGCCTCGCGGCCATGCAGAGAACGCAGCTACCGGATAATCCGGCCTGCGTGCTCGGCGCTGGCCAGCGTTGCGAACATGCGCTGGTCGATGGCGAGCTCAACCGTCGTCTGGCTGCCTACGAAAGCGTGGTCCGCGGGCGCTTTACTGCGATTGTGGATACCCTGAAAACCATTTCGGCCCAGCAGCATGAAATTGATTTTGTGGCGCGCGCCCAGCGCATTGCGCAGGATCGTCTGGGCTACGCCTTGCCCGCACAGATTCTGGACGCAGCCTGGGTGGCCGGGCTGGATATGCGCGCGCTGCACTCCTATTGCATTTTCCGCGGCTTCAAGGCATGCGTCGATGAAGCGGGCAATGATCAGGCCTCCTGGCGCGAGCGCATGACGCTGGATGCCGCCTTCCTGCGTGATTGCGGCTACCACACGCTGGATGTCAGCCCCTGCGCGGATGGCCGTTTGCAAGGTTTGTTGCCGTTTGTGTTGCGCCTGCCGCCGAATGAAAGCGTGATGGTCAAGGCCTACGCGGGCGCCATGTTCGATGTGGAATCCGACATGGCCGACTGGGCCGCGCGCGAACTGGAGCGTCTGGCTGCTGGCGAGGATCTGGAACTCAACTATCTCAAGCTGGCGGTTTACCACTACAGCAGTTCGCACGCCTGCACTCAGGGTTGTGCGGCGCATGGCAGCAACGACAAGCAGGCGACCGAGTCAGCTCTGGCGCGCCTGTATGAACTGCGCGACGCCATCGAAAACACCTACGGCATGGGGGCGGCGCCCGACATTCTGTTGATCGGTATCGACACCGATACCGACAGCCTGCGCATCCATCTGCCTGACGGCCATGGCGACGTGAATGCCTACCGTTACGTGGATACCGCGCAGTTGTACAAAGACACGCTTGGCCTCTCGCGTGACCAGGCGCGCGCGCACATGGCGGATGCCGTTGCCCAGGCCGAAAGAATGGGCGGCTGGGGCGAAGGTCAGGGCGATATGCAGGCTGGAATGCGTGCCCTGGTGCTGGCGCTGGCCGAGGCCAACCTGTCGCAGATCGAATATGTGATCCAGCATCACGCCGGGCGCTATGCGGTGATTGGCCATGATGAAGAATTCATCTGTGCGGGCGAAGCCATGGACGAGCTGCAACTGCGCAACCAGTTTTATTTCGCCCACCTCGACACCGTCGAAGAAGGTGTGGCGGACATGGATGTCGGCATCAAGATTTTTACCGGACTGAACGTGAAAAACGGCCTGGCCGTTCCGGTGCTGGTGCATTTCCATTATTCCTCGCGCGTGCCTGGCTCGCGCGAACGGGCGGTGGCGCGTGCGCGTCGCGTCAAGGCAGCGATCCTGGCGCGCTATCCGCAGTTGACAGAAAAAGGCTTGTTGAACTGCCAGATGGCGGTGTCGGATCGCACGGCGTCCGCGCACCAGCAGGCAGAGCGTTGCTGCTTCGTCGAAGACGAAACAGCCGACGATGGGCATTGAGCGGGTGAAATAAAGAATGCGCATCATGCGGGTTGAAAAAACACTGGTCTCGACCAATCGCCTCGATCAATTCGGGCACAGGCCGTTGCTGGTGGTACAGGAAAAAATCGGCGGCACGCGCAGCGTGGCAGTCGATGCGGTTGGCTGCATCCCCGGCGACTGGGTGATTTGCGTTGGCTCCTCGGCGGCACGCGACGCGGCAGGGAGCAAGGAGTTTCCGTCCGATCTCACCATCGTTGGCATCATCGACCACTGGAATCCCGAGGCCGCATGATGAAAGTGGCAGCGTAATGGAAATCATGCGCGTGGAAGGCGACCTGGTTTGTACCCGTCGTATCGAAGGCTTGCAGATGACTTCCCTGCGGGTTCTGAAGGGGCAAGCTGGTAACTTGCTGGTGGCCACCGATCCGGTTGGCGTGCCGCCGGGCAAATGGGTGTTTACCACCAGCGGTAGCGCAGCGCGCTGGGCCATGCCCGACCCGGCGTCGATGACGGATTTGACGATAGGCGGCATCATCGACAACTGGGATGAACAGGCGGATTGAGGTCTGGTCTTGAAGATTTGGTAATTGGCAAGTCTGGTGGTAAAGGTTGGAACAGGTGGGTTGCTGCTGACACGGCGTCCCGGAATGCGGTGGGTACGGTATTACCTTTGAATTTTTAACTTTGATAATGAAGGAGTAACAAATGGCTGAGCGTATGGGTATTGCCCTGGGCATGATTGAAACCCGTGGTCTGGTTCCCGCGATCGAAGCGGCGGATGCGATGACCAAAGCGGCTGAAGTGCGTCTGATTGGCCGTCAGTTTGTCGGCGGCGGCTATGTCACCGTGCTGGTGCGCGGTGAAACCGGTGC
>CAYTZP010000023.1:18518-21724 GCA_964442685.1 uncultured Thiobacillus sp. | reverse complement strand
GTCAGTTTGTCGGCGGCGGCTATGTCACCGTGCTGGTGCGCGGTGAAACCGGTGCTGTGAACGCAGCTGTGCGTGCTGGTGCTGACGCCTGCGAGCGCGTGGGTGATGGCCTGGTGGCTGCACACATCATCGCCCGCGTGCACAGCGAAGTGGAAGGCATCCTGCCGACCGCCCCGACTGCTTAATTGTTAATTGCAACAACCCTTTTTATTTAGGAGCGAAAAATGGCTAGCGTAACTGGTATTGCCCTGGGCATGATTGAAACCCGTGGTCTGGTTCCCGCGATCGAAGCGGCGGATGCGATGACCAAAGCGGCTGAAGTGCGTCTGATTGGTCGTCAGTTTGTAGGCGGCGGCTATGTCACCGTGCTGGTGCGTGGTGAAACCGGCGCCGTGAACGCGGCGGTGCGTGCTGGTGCTGACGCTTGCGAGCGTGTGGGTGACGGCCTGGTGGCTGCACATATCATCGCCCGCGTACACAGCGAAGTGGAAGGCATTCTGCCGACCGCCCCGACTGCTTAATCAGGCGTCGATTGTCTGAACGGGCGTTCGGCATGTCGCCGGACTGCTTTGTAGTATGCACGGCGTATGCCGCGCTTATGGAAAATTGGAGAAATAAATGGCTAGCGTGACTGGTATTGCACTGGGCATGATTGAAACCCGTGGTCTGGTTCCCGCGATCGAAGCGGCAGACGCGATGACCAAGGCGGCAGAAGTGCGCCTGGTTGGTCGTCAGTTTGTCGGCGGCGGCTATGTCACCGTGCTGGTGCGCGGTGAAACCGGTGCCGTGAACGCAGCGGTGCGTGCTGGTGCTGATGCCTGCGAGCGCGTGGGTGACGGCCTGGTGGCCGCACACATCATCGCCCGCGTGCACAGCGAAGTGGAAGGCATTCTGCCGACCAAGCCCGATGCCGCAGGTAGTGGACGCGACGCGGAAATCACCTCGACCCGCAGCTAATACGACGGCATGAGCGTCGATCCCCGTACTCTCGGCTGGCTTGGGCGCGCGCTCAACCACGAGATGAACGCGGTGCAACAGTACCTCGCCCAGAGTGTGCTGGCGAGATTGTGGGGAGACGAAGCACTGGCGAGCCAACTGCGCCGCGAGGCGGTAGAAGAGCTAAGCCATGCCGAACGGCTCATGGAACGGTTGATCCTGGCCGGGGTTGCGCCCTCGGCAGGAACGCTGGCGCCAGCCAGGCTGGGGCGCGATGTTGGCACGCTGCTGGCTGCCGACGAGCGTCTGGAAATGGATGCGGTGCGCCTGTATCAACAGGCGCTGCTCCATGCACAGCGCGTGAGGGATGAAGACGACGCACGGGTGCTGGCCGGTATATTGCAGGAAGAAGCGGCACATGTGGCCGATCTTCAGGCAATGGGCGCAGGAGCAAGGCATGACTGAACTTCCAGCAGGCTGGGAAGCACGCGGCAAGCCGCCTACGCTGTTCAAACGTTTCGAGTTTGCCCGCTATGCGGAAACACGCGCGTTTCTAGATGCCCTGGCCGCATTGTCGGACAGCGTAGGGATTCATCCGCAAAATATCAATTTCGGCTCGACTTACGCCAATATCACGCTTGAAGCGGAAAATGGCGAGTCGCTAAGCGGAGCGGAATACGATCTGGCACGGCGTATTGATGGTTTGATTGCGACGGGAGCTTGAGATGCCCACGCACATCACAGCGGTTATTAACCAGAAGGGCGGCGCAGGCAAAACCACGCTGTCGATGAACCTTGCAGCCGGACTCGCGCGACGTGGCGATACCGTCGTGGTTGATCTTGATCCGCAAGGTTCCTCCCTGCAATGGGCCAGCTCCGGGGCTTCGCCTTTCCCCGCCACGGTCAAGCAGTTGACCGGCAGATGGGAGCCGAAAACCCTGCATCAGACCTTCAAGGCTTATCGCCATGTGGTGCTGGATTGCCCGCCCTCGCTGGGGTCCCACGCCTCGCAAATGGCGCTGCGCGCCTGCGATCTGGCCTTGATTCCCGTGTTGCCCTCGCCGGTCGATTTATGGGCAAGCCTGAAACTGCCGCAAGAGATTGACGAGGCCAAAAAGCTCAACAAGGCCATGCGCGCCTACCTGGTGCTCAACCAGCTGGAGCCCAAAAGCGCACTGTCAGCCGCGATGCATGAAGCACTGGCCGAATTCGGTTTGCCGGTGCTGGAAGCCGGTGTGCGCCGCCGGGCAGCGTTCAAGACCGCCGCGCTCGAAGGCGTGTCGGTTTACCAAATGGGAAGCCGGGGCGCGTCTGCCGTGGCCGAGATTGAAGCCATCATTCAGGAGGTGATCGCAACATGAGCAAAATGAAAGACAAACTCGCAGCCAGCGTGCGCCATGCACGTGATGCTCAAGGCAGCAAGCCTGCGGCGAAACCTATTACAAAACCTGCGGCAGCCAAACCTGCCACACAGTCCGCTGTGACCAAGGCCGCAGCGGCCAAACCAGCGGTAACTAAACCCGCAGCGGCTCAGGCGGTAGCTGCCAAGCACGCGCCTGCCAAATCGGCAGAAGCGACCAATACCCATGCTGGCGGCATTGCCGACAGCCGTAACCAACTGTTTCCGGCACGTGTCTGGCCGGACTAAACCCAAAGCAGGTAACGATCATGCGTGACGACACTTTCATGCGAACCTACTCTCCCCGCCAGCAGGCGCTGGCGCGCGCCCAGGCACAAGCCCAGGCGCGCGCGGCGCGAGATGCCGGCGGTGCTGCCATGCGTACGGCGGCCGACCAGGCCAGCGCACCGTCTGGCAATCTGGCGGATTACATGGTCAAGAAAGAACCGTACTACCGCGCCGTTGCCGATGAAGTCGAACTCTACGAAGCCGCCTACGCCGTGCGTATGCCGGTGATGCTGAAAGGCCCCACCGGCTGCGGCAAAACCCGCTTTGTCGAATACATGGCGTGGAAGTTGGGCAAGCCGCTTATCACCGTGGCGTGTAACGAAGATATGACCGCGTCCGACCTGGTCGGACGTTTCCTGCTCGATGCCAACGGCACGCGCTGGCAGGACGGCCCCTTGGCCGTGGCAGCGCGTCACGGCGCGATCTGCTATCTGGATGAAGTGGTGGAAGCGCGTCAGGACACCACCGTGGTGATCCACCCGCTGACCGACGCGCGCCGCCAGTTGCCGCTGGAAAAAAAGGGCGAAATGATCGAAGCCCACCCGGACTTCCAGATTGTCATCTCGTACAACCCCGGCTACCA
>CAYTZP010000023.1:15805-18418 GCA_964442685.1 uncultured Thiobacillus sp. | reverse complement strand
CTGGGTGCCTGCCGCATGGCGCTGGTGCGCCCGATTACCGACGATCCGGACATGCGCGACGCGCTGGATTCGGCGGTGACGACGTATTTCTAGGGGTTAGGGGATAGGAGTTAGGGGCTAGGGGGGGGTGCAACGGCCTCTACCCGAGCGCCGCGCGCATGATTTTAACGCCCGTATCAAAACCCCTGAATCATCATTCCCTATCCCCTAAATCCTAGTCCCTAGCCCCCAAAATGGCCATTTACATCGAAGATTACGCCGAGCTGCTCGACGAGCTTCCCACCGACGCGCAAGACGTCCTGCGCGGTTCGTGGAACGAAGCCGCGCGCGCGTTTTCTTCGCGCGGGCTGGATAATTTCATGAAGGGCGCGGTGGCGCTGCACAACCTCGGGCGCGGCGAGGAAGTCGTCGTCTCCTACCTGCACGCCATGCCCGAAGTCGCCCGCGCCATTGGCGAGGACGTGCTGCCGGACATCGTCAACTTCCTGCTCGGCATGGCGTCGAAAACCTCCGGGCAGGTGCTGGCCTTGATTGCCGGCACCGCACCCTTGGCGGCCGAGCGGCTGGGTGACGAAAACGTCTTCCGTAATTATCTGAACGTGCTGTCCATCATGCTGGCGCAAGCCCCGCGTGGCCTGCGGCCGATGCTGGAGAACCTCGATCGCCTGCTGACGCAGCTGACTTTAGGTGGATTACGCCGCTGGGTGATGTGGGGTGCGCAAGCCTACAAAGCTGATTTTGACGGCCAGCAAAAATACTTTTCGCTGCAAAGTCCGGATGCGCTGTCGGTGCTGCAACAAGAGCGCAAGGGCACGCTGTTTGTCGATGTGCAGCGGCGGCTGAATATTTATCTGCGCGCCATGTGGGGACGGGATTTCTTCCTGCGTCCGACCGCCGGCGACTATGAGTCGCGCGAGGGGCTCAAACCCTATATCGAACGCTTCGTCATCTACATTGCCGACGCCTACGATGATTTCCGTCCGCTCGGCGATGCCACGCCCGAGGATCGGATCGTTTCCGGCGTGGAACTGTATCGCGCCGCCGCCAACCACGCCGCCGCGCATCTGGTCTTCAGCAAGCAAGCGCTGTCGATGCAGATGCTTTCCACGCTGCAAATGGGCGTGATCGAGGCGATGGAAGACGCGCGTGTGGAAGAGCTAGCCATCCGCCAGTTCCCCAACATGCGCGCATCGTGGCTGGCGCTGCATCCGGTCTACGACTACGCCGAGCCGAAAACCATCGGCGATTTGATCAACCGTCTGGCGCGTGCGCTGCTCGAAAGCGGCGAGGGCGCGGGCAGCCGCGACCCGCATCCCTGGGTGCAAAAGGGCGTCGAACTGTTCCGTGCGGCAGCGGCGGAAGACGGCGCGCTCGACACAGCGCAAACCGCCTGGAATCTCGGCATCGAGCTGGTGCATCACCTGCCCGAAGGCCTGCCGGAATTCAACGCCCGCACCGACAAGCTTGTGGCGATCTACCGCGACGATAATCGCACCGTGTGGGAGTCCGAGGAATACGACGAGGCCGAGGCGCTGGAAGCCACCTGGGGGCCGAAGCAGATCCGCAAGAAAGTCTCCGTGATGGAGATGGTTAACGAGACCAACAACGAATTCGCCGGCGACGATGCCGAAGAAATCTGGGTGCTCGAAACCGAGTTCTTCCTCGATCAGGAAGGCGTCTCGATCAACTCTCTGGAAGGCCGCCCGCCGATGGCTGACCCGGTGCATTACCACGAGTGGGACTACACGATTCAACTCGAACGCCCGAGCTGGGTCACGGTGCTGGAACGCCACCCGCAGGTCGGCGACATCGCGGTGATTGATAAAATCATCGACGACAACAAGCCGACCATCTCGCGCCTGAAATTCCTCATCGAATCCATGATTCCGCAGGGGATGCAGCGCATCCGCCGGGTGGAAGACGGCGACGAGCTTGACATCAACGCGGCAGTGCGGGCGATGATCGACATCCGCATGGGTCAGCAGCCCGACAGCCGGATCATGATGCGTTACAAGCGCAACGTGCGCGATCTGGCGGTGATGGTGCTGCTGGATATGTCCGAGTCGTCCAACGACAAGGTCAAGGGGCAGGACTACAGCGTGATCGACCTCACGCGTTCCGCCACCGTGTTGCTGGCCGACGCGCTCGACCGTATCGGCGACTCGTTCGCGTTGCACGGCTTCTGCTCCGACGGCCGCCACGACGTGCACTACTATCGTTTCAAGGATTTTGCCCAGCCGTATAACGACCTGGTGAAAGCGCGGCTGGCGGGCATGAAGGGCTCGTATTCCACGCGTATGGGCGCGGCCTTGCGCCACGCTGGCAGCGTGCTCAAACAGCAGGCCAAGACCCGCAAGGTGTGCTTCGTCATCACCGACGGCGAGCCGGCCGACAACGACGTGCGCGACCCGCAATACTGCCGCTATGACACCAAGCGTGCGGTCGAGGAACTGGCGCGCGAAGGCGTCACCGTATATGCGCTGTCGCTGGACCCGCAGGCGGACAACTACGTGTCGCGTATCTTCGGGGCCAAGAACTACACCGTCATCGACCACCTCGAGCGCCTGCCCGAGAAGCTGCCGATGCTCTACATGGGCCTGACCAAATGAGCGG
>CAYTZP010000023.1:0-15705 GCA_964442685.1 uncultured Thiobacillus sp. | reverse complement strand
AACTTTGGCCGCCTCACCATGATGGGCACGGAGGCCGAGGCCGAAGCCGCACAGGCCGCCGCCATCAAGGCCATCAAGCAGCTCAACGAACGCGCCAAGCACGAGGAACATTGATCGACCCGTAACATCACGACCCGGGGCAGAGTTTGACGGCCTGTGCGAGTGTCTCAATGTGTTGCACGGGCGCGCCTTCGCCGGGCACACAAGCTTTGATGAGTTTGTTCTCGATGCGCTGACTGATTTCGCAGAGCATCACGCTGCGGCCACACATTGCCAATGTAGCGACAGCACATCAGGCCATCCCGCGATCTGGTGGAATACCGAGGTTGACAGCTAGCTAGAGGCGCACAACGGCGTCCCGTTTGCTGGACATTTTTTCCAATGCGGTTTCCAGATTCATCTGCGCAGGGTTGATGCTGTCGGCGGCGGCAAGCCGCGCGAACAGTTCATCCTGCTCAAGAATTTCGCGGTGGCCATCGGCGCGCTGCACGAATGCCGCCCAGGGAACAAACTTGGTTTGCGGGAAGTCGTCGCCGGGCTGCGGCGAGATGTCGATATTCAAACCAGACAAAAACACCAGATTGCGATTTTGCATGGCAGGTGCCTGCGCCAGGCTGCGATAGGTGCGTTCGAATTCGGACAATGTGTTGGCGCATGCGGCAGTCAGCAGCGGATGCCTGGATGACAATATCCACGGCATCGGCGTAATCAGATTCGATTCCAGCTGATCCTGGAACGGATCGGGGTGGTCGCTCTTGTGGCGGAAATAAAAATCCTCCGCCGCCAGCCTTTTGCCGATGGTGGCGCTGCCTTCAGCAGGCCAGGCGTCCACCCCCAGGCGCGCAATCAAATCCTCGGCGGCAAGAAAAATATGCCCGGTGCTGCGGGTGGCAACAGGACGGGGCTGGCCGTGCTCTGCGCCGCGCACCAGCCGTGAGGCGTGCAGGAACAAGCCCTCTTTGCGCTGGCGTGCAATCAGCATGTAGTCAATCAAAACAGCGAGCTGGCCGTCGTGGCGCAACAGGCGCACATTCTCGCTGGCATAGTCGTATTCCTTGGCGTACCAGGCGATGATGCGGCCGATTTTGCCGCAGCTGCAACTGTGTTTGTTGTCGGCGGTGTGCAGTCTGCGGTAGATGCCAAACTCGCCGGTTTCCGGTTCGTAGCCCACGTGGCTGGCCTGCACCAGCACCAGATCCTTGCCGTGATCAGCGTGAGGGGCATGGCGATCAATCGAGACAATACCGCCAACGCGCCCGTGATTAAACGGGAAAGCGCCGAAATGCTTGGCCATCAAAATGATCGGGAAGCCTTGTGATTCATCGGAACAAAACGCACGTGACGGCACGATCTTCCCCGGCGTGAATCCCAGCGACAGACACCAGTTGTAGAGTTTGGGGATGAAGGTGTTGTAGCAGAACATCCGGTCTTCGAGCCGGAAGCTGGCAAGCGCGCTGGGTACGGCGGCAGGATCAGAGAACATGTCAGGAAAGCATCAATAAATTCTGATATAATAGCAACTTTATCCAACCCACGCCCGCTCTCGAGAATCGAAGCCGGGCAGCCAATCCAACGCACACCATGCAGAATCTTGACAAACTGAGCCGATTTTTTCCGTTTCTACGCTGGTTTCCACTGACTGTTAACGATGTCAAAGTCAACCTGATAGCCGGGTTGACTGTTGCACTGGTGCTGATTCCGCAGTCGATGGCGTATGCGCAGCTGGCAGGCCTGCCAGCGTATTACGGACTTTATGCAGCATTTCTGCCCGTGATTGTTGCCGCCATGTGGGGCTCGTCCAATCAGCTGGCGACAGGCCCCGTGGCCGTGGTGTCATTGCTGACGGCTTCGTCGATCTCCACGCTGGCCGCTCCGGGTACCGATGATTTCATCGCGCTGGCGCTCATGCTCACCCTGATGGTGGCGGTAATCCAGCTGGTGCTGGGGGTGTTCAAGCTGGGCGTGGTGGTGAATTTCCTGTCGCATCCGGTCATCGTTGGCTTCACCAACGCGGCGGCGATCATCATTGGGCTGTCCCAGCTGTCCAAGCTGCTGGGCGTGTCGATGACGCGTACCGGATCGTTCCTCAACGACATCACGAATGTGTTCAGGCAAGTGGGCGACACGCATCTGCCGACGCTGGCCATGGGTCTTGGTGCCATTGCCATGATGTGGGCGCTGAAGCGCGTTGCCCCGAAACTGCCGGGCGTGCTGATTGTGGTGGTGCTCACCACGCTGATTTCCTGGAGCATTGGTTTCGAGCGCAATGTCAACGGCCAGACTGCGCAGATTGCAGATCCAGCGTTGCGGGCGCAGGTTGAGGATGTGGCGCGCGTCAATGCTGAAGTGAAGCGCTTCAATCTGGAGATTGCGGCTAAAAACAACGCGCTGGACAAGGCGCGCAAGACCGGTCAGGCCAGTGACACTGTGGTGAGGCTGGAGGCCGACATCGCGCTATTGCGCCTTGATCTGGCGCGTGCCGAAGAAGAGTCTGCCAACAAGCGCAAGATTTTGCGCAAGATAGGCGTGGTGCGCCAGCTTGATGCGGAAGGCAATACGCTCGCCATCTTCCCGGCCGGCGCAAGCGTGCCGGGTGCGACGCTGGACGAAGTTCACTACAAAATCCGCAAGGTGGAAGGCGACAAATTCAAACTGGTGGGCGGTGGCGAGGTGGTCGGGACAATCCCCGAGGGTCTGCCGGAATTCAGTTTGCCAGCCTTCAACATGGATAAGTTCGGCGCCATGTTCTCGATGGCGCTGGTGATTGCGCTGGTGGGTTTCATGGAAGCCATTTCCGTTGCCAAGGCTGTAGCAGCCAGAACCCGGCAGCGGATCGACCCGAACCAGGAACTGATCGGTCAGGGCCTCGGCAATCTTGTCGGTAGTTTCTCGCAGTCCTATCCCACCTCGGGTTCGTTCTCACGCACTGCGGTCAACATCAATATGGGAGCCACTTCAGGGCTGTCGGCGGTGTTCACCGTGCTGATCGTGCTGATCACGCTGCTGTTCCTGACGCCGCTGCTGTATCACCTGCCGCAGGCCGTGCTGGCGGCGGTCATCATCATGGCCGTGGGCGGCCTGGTGAATATCGAGGCGGTGAAGCACGCCTGGAAGACGCACAAGCATGACGGCGTTGCGTCCATCGTCACCTTCGTTGCCACCATCCTGTTCGCGCCGAACCTGGATATCGGCATTCTGGTTGGCGCGGGTCTGGCCATCCTGCTGTTCCTGCTGCGCACCATGAAGCCGCGCGTGGCACTGCTGGGCCGCTACAGTGATGGCACCCTGCGCGACATCAAGGTGAACCCCGACCTGCCAACCTCGCCGCACGTGATGGCGATGCGCTTCGACGGTTCGCTGTATTTCGCCAACGTGTCCTACTTTGAAGACGCCGTGCTGGAAGCGCTGGCCGAACGCCCGAGCACGCGCGCCGTGCTTATCGTGGGCGATGCGATCAACCAGCTTGATGCCTCGGGCGAAGAAATCATCCATCACCTCGTCGAGCGGCTCCGCGCCAGTGGTGTCACGCTGGTGTTTTCGGGGCTCAAGCGTCAGGTCATCGATGTGATGCGTCAGACCGGCCTGATCGAGGTAGTGGGCGAGGACAACATCTTTGCCACCGAATCGCAGGCCATCACTGCCATGTACGAACGGCTGGGTGAGACGGCGCAGGACGACCTTTTCTGCCCGGTCAAGCCGAAGATGGCGTAAACGTGGAAGTCAACTCAATCGCTAAGAAGCTCTTGTTCAACACGGTGCGGGTTGACACCGTGCTGGATGACGGCAGCGAAGGCTCCGGCACTGCATTCGTTGTCAGCCATACCCACGCGCGCGGCACCAACACCTTCATCGTCACCAATCGCCATCTCGTCGACGGCGTGCGTAGTGGCGGGTTGGTCTTTACCCAGAAGCGCAACGGCCAGCCCGTTTTGGGCGAGCGTTTCCAGCTCAATATCGAGGATTTCCCCGCTGCATGGTTCATGCACCCGAATCCCGAAGTCGATCTGGCGATCATCCCCATGCGTCCGCTGGAAGCAGCGGCCAACGAGCAGGGTATCGAACTGTACTACCATCCCATCGACAGCCGTCTGGCGCTCAACGACACCACCTCGCATGCGCTCGATGCGTTCGAGGATGTGCTCTTTGTCGGTTATCCCAGCGGGGTGTGGGACCAGGTCAACCTCATGCCCATCCTGCGGCGCGGCACCACCGCCACGCCGCTGGCGCTCGATTTCGAAGGCCGCAAGGAATTCCTCATCGACGCCGCCGTGTATCCCGGCTCGTCCGGCAGCCCGGTGTTCATCTACCAGCCCGAAACCGCACGCGCGGCGCAAGGCGTGGGCAACCACATCCAGTTTGCCGGCGTGGTGGCGGCGGTTTTCTTCCGTGAAGAAGCCAACCACCTCGTCTCGGTACCGGTGCCGGCCAACAATCACGGCATGGTCATGGGCTCCGAAATGATCGACCTGGGTCTTGTCATCAAGGCCGAGTCGGTGCTCGAAGCCCTGAATGCCTATCTCGGAAAATGGGTCGAGTGACACGATGGAAAGACCTGTCTACCCCGGCTTTTACGAAGACACCCACGGTATCACCCAGCTCGGCCGGGTGGTGCTCGATGCCTGGGTGTTCGGCATCCTGCCGGAAGAGGAAGATTGCACCGGCTGGGATCTGGGCCGCATGCAGAATCTGATGAGCGTCGTTGAGGCCAAATGGGACGAATTTGGCAACCTGCCCAGCCGCCTGCCGCCCGATCTGCTGGCGCGCCACACGCAGCTCTACCGCGACGCGATGGAACGCGCGGTCGGTCGCGGCTGGAATCCGGAACTCGCGGACGAGGATTGATCCGCTGCGATTTACGGTTCTCGATGCCAGGTCGATCCGCCATATAAAAAAGCCAGACCGGGGTCTGGCTTTTTTACGGCTGACAAACCCCGCTACGCAGGTAGCAAGTCATTGCGTTGGCGTGCCGTCTCAATTGCGGTTTCCTTGTCCGGGAACACGTTCTCTTGACCGAGCAAATCCAGCAGGCCGGTTCGTCTGAACGCATCGGCGACCGGTTTTTTGAGGCTGCTGAACATTAGCGCCTGCGTCTTGCCGTTACGACTTCGGCAAAGTACTTTGCCCCACGCCTGATAGGCCATTTTCTGCAGCAGCACCCGACGATCGAGCCTGCGTTGGCCGTGACGCAGCGCGATGTGCTGCTAAAGCGCATGCGTGACAATCTTGATGATCTCTACATCTTCAGCGTGCCGCCAAGCGGAGCGGATCTTATGGTCGAACCTTTCATGCCCAATGAACTGGTTGCTATCGTGGCGCACAATCACCCGCTTGCGATGCGCCGGGGCGTGATCAGCGTGACTGATCTGTGCAGCTACCCTTTCCTGCAACGAGAAGCGGGCTCGGGCACCCGTACCCTGATTGAGCGCTTCTTTGACGAGCGGGGCATCGCCGTGCAGCCGCGCATGGAACTTGGCAGCAACTTCGCCATAGAGCAGGCGGTCGCAACCGGCGTCGGCGTCTCGATCGTGTCGCGCACCATGCTTGACGGTCTGCATCTTGGTGATGATATTCACGTGCTGAGTGTCGATGGACTGCCGCTACGCGGGCATTGGTATCTCGTTTACCTGAAAACCAAGGCCGAATGGCCAGTGGTGAAACGCTTCCGTGATTTTCTTCGTGAGTTTCAGTATGAAGCACGTCTGTCGATGCCCGCACATGCCGGTTCAGGCAAGCGGCCACGCAATCCATCCGCCAGGCGCCCGCGGTCAGCCGCGTGACGAAGGCTAATATCCAGGCGGGCAGGCGTATTGCTCAATTGTTGCACCATGGCAAGGAGTGCGTACTTGCTTCAGAGCTTGCCCGACAGGCTGCGACGAGCTGCGTCGCTCACGGCTACCACAGCCGGGTGCGTGAGTCGACGTTCCACTGAAATGGCAAAAAAACGCTCGCGAATCTCCTGGGTGTGGCCCAATTCAACTGCACCAAACTGTGTGATCATGGCTTGGGCGACGGTGAGCGGTGCAGGGAACACGCCAGCGCCCGCCTGACCGAAGGCGCTCATCAAGGCGCTGTCATTGAACTCGCCGACGATGCGCGGCGTGACAGCCTTTTTTTCCAGCCAGCGCAGCAGGGTTGCGCGCAGGGCGCTGCCCTCGCCTGGTATAAGCAGCGGCGCGCCATCAAGGCAGCGCGGAAATTCCCCGGCCAGACTCTGTGCGACCGAGGGAATGGCCAGGAACGCCACCCCGCATTCACCCAGCGGGTGGCTGTAACCCTTGATGTCCATGGACGATGGCAATGACCGGTCAGCCAGCACCATGTCCAGTTTATGAATGGCCAAATCCGCTGCCAGTCTTTCCAGCCGATCCTCCACGCACACCAGCTTGACCTGCTCGTCGGCTTCCAGCCCGGGTGCAAGCAACAGGTGCGCGATGGCTTTGGGTACGGCATCGGCTATGCCCACGCGAAATGGCCGTGTGCGGGATGATGCGGCATTGGCAATCGCCTGTTCCAGCTCGGCGCCGATTTGAAATATTTCTTCCGCGTAAGACAAGGCCAGTTGCCCGTACTCTGTCAGTTCCAGTCTGCGACCCTTGCGCTGAAACAGGTTGGCGCCCAGCCGCGACTCGAACAACTTGATCTGCCCCGACAGTGTTTGTGGTGTTAGATGCAGTTTGTCCGCCGCCTGGCTGAGCGAGCCGGATTTGGCGACGACAAGAAAGTAGTGCAAATGGCGATAGTTGATCATTATTCGATATTAACGAACATTTGTTAGATATAAATCGAATTTTATTTATATTGATTATGCGTTAATCTGCCGCAATATTGGTTTTCAAGTGCCTTGCACAAAACTCGCGATGAAAAAAGTTGAACATTGGCTTGAGATTTTCATGTTCAGCAGCCGCTGGCTGCTGGCGCCATTTTATGTCGGCCTGGTGGGTGCCATCGTCCTGCTGTTGTGGAAATTCATCAAGGAATTTGCCTTGCTGCTGCCGGTGGTGATCTCCGGCGAAGGCGGCGATGTCATGGTTGGCGTGTTGACGCTGGTGGATGTGGCGCTGGTGGCCAACCTGCTGCTGATCATCATTTTTGCCGGTTACGAGAATTTTGTTTCCAAAATCGACACTGGCGATCACGAAGACCGCCCGGACTGGATGGGGCACGTGAGTTTTTCTGACCTCAAGATCAAGGTCATTGGTTCGATTGTGGCGATTTCCGGTATCGAGTTGCTCAAGGCGTTTGTCAACGTGGAAAACTACACCAATGAGCAGCTGAGCTGGAAAATCGGCCTGCACATGACTTTTGTTGTATCTGGCGTATTGTTTGCCGTGATGGATAAATTGAGCACCAAGCACGACTGAGATAAAGCGGGAGCCAAACATGAAACAAGCCATGGTCTGGTTTACAGTGCAAAAAATGTTGCCAAGGTTGAAGCAGGTGCGCACTTCCACCTGGTTGATGCTGGGAGCAGTAGCGCTGCTGTTGCTTGGGCTGTTTGTCTGGCTGGCGTTTGCGCTTATGTCCTGGTTATGGGGGCAGGCTGGCACCTTGGCCAGCAGCGCGCGCGAGGCGGCAGGCACGGCGATTGAACGTGTGGGCGAGGTTGCGCCGGAATTGAAGGGCGCGATAGAACCCTGGACGGGCGCCTTGAATCTGCCGCAGAAGGAGGCCGCGCCAGTTCAGGAAGTCTCCGGCATTGAGCCCGTCGATGCGGCGCGCTACCCAGGCTTTGTGCGGGTGTTTTACCAGCGCCAGCCCACAGGCAGCGAAAACCGTTATACGGGTGCGGCAAGCCTGCTTGATGTGGCCGCGCATTACCGTGGTCAGCTTGAAAAAGCGGGCTATCGTCATGAAATATTGCTGGCCGAGGCTGGACGCGAGCAACACCAGTTCACCCGCAAAGGCAAAATCATCGCGTTGGAGTTGAAAGCCGATGCTGCAGGCAAACAGACCGAAGTCTTTTTGAAAGAACGTGAGCAATAAGCAAAAGGAGCATCACCTATGAAACGCATTGCATTGTTTCTCGCCACCAACCTGGCCATCGTGTTCGTACTGTCGATCACCATGCGCATTCTTGGCGTGGAGCCTTACCTCACCGAGCAAGGGCTGAATCTCACATCGCTACTGATTTTTGCGGCGGTGATGGGCTTTGGCGGCGCCTTCATTTCGCTGGCCATTTCCAAGTGGACTGCGAAAAAAAGTATGGGCGTGCAGGTGATCGAATCGCCTTCCAACCAGACAGAAGCCTGGCTGGTGGATACCGTGCGCAAATATTCGGCGGATGCGGGCATCAAAATGCCGGAAGTCGGCGTGTTCCACTCGCCCGACATGAACGCTTTTGCCACCGGCATGAGCAAAAACAGCGCGCTGGTGGCAGTGTCCACCGGGCTGTTGCAAGGCATGACCAAAGAAGAAGCCGAGGCCGTCATCGGCCATGAAGTCGCGCACGCGGCCAACGGCGACATGGTGACCATGGCGCTGATTCAGGGCGTGGTGAACACCTTCGTCATGTTCCTGTCGCGCGTCATCGGCCATACCGTGGATCGTGTGGTGTTCAAGAACGAAAACGGACACGGTCCGGCGTTTTTCATCACCATGATCGTGGCCGAAGTGATTCTGGGCATCCTTGCTTCCATCATCGTTATGTGGTTCTCGCGTCAGCGCGAATTCCGTGCCGACCGTGGCGGCGCATCCTTGGCGGGCAAGGGGGCAATGATTGCCGCGCTGGAACGCCTGGCGCGCCAGCATCCAGAACCGCTGCCGGAAAAAATGGCTGCCTTTGGTATTGCCGGCGGCAGCCCGCAAGGCTGGAAGCGCCTGTTCATGACCCACCCGCCGCTGGAAGAGCGCATCGCCGCACTGCGCGCGATTAACGGCTGAAGTTGCCACGAATGATTTATTGATCAGAGAGAAAACGTGGAAAGTGCGATTTCGATTGGCGAACCGTGGATGTGGGCGGTCTTTATCGTCTTTGTCCTGGCGATGCTGGCCGTCGATCTGTTTCTGGTCGGCGGCAACAAGGCGCACAAAGTCAGCTTCAAGGAAGCGGCCAGCTGGTCGGCAGTATGGTTTGCGCTCGCCATGCTGTCAACCTTGGTTTGTGGTGGTACCTCAAGGGCAGCTACGGCAACGCGGTGGCGGATACCAAGGCGATGGAATTCCTCACCGGCTATCTCATCGAGAAGTCGCTGGCGGTGGACAACATCTTCGTCTTCCTGATGATCTTCACCTTCTTTGCCGTACCGGCCGAGTTCCAGCGCCGTGTGCTGATCTACGGCGTGATCGGCGCAATCGTCATGCGTGCGATCATGATTTTGGCGGGCGCCTATCTGGTCAAGGAATTCCACTGGATTCTGTATCTGTTTGGCGCATTCCTGGTTATTACCGGCGTGAAGATGCTGATGTTCGCAGAGGTCGAGCCGGATCTGAACAAAAACCCCTGCTCAACTGGGTCAAGAACCACATACGGCTCACGCCAGACTATCGTGGGGAGAAATTCTGGGTGGTTGAGAATGGCATGCGCGTTTTCACCCCGCTGTTCCTGGTGCTGATCATGATCGAGATTTCTGATCTCATCTTTGCGGTCGATTCGATCCCGGCGATTTTTGCCATTACCACCGACCCGTTCATTGTGTTCACCTCGAACATTTTCGCCATTCTCGGTTTGCGCGCCATGTACTTCATGCTGGCGGGCATGGCCGACCGCTTCCATCTGTTGAAGTATGGCCTGGCCATGGTGCTGGTGTTTGTTGGCACCAAGATGTTGATTGTCGATTTCTACAAGATTCCGGTGGAGCTGTCGCTCGGCATAGTGGCGCTCATCATCGGCACCTTCATGTTCGCCAGTCTGTGGGTGACGCGCAAGAAAGGAAAAATAGCATGATGAAAACATGGCTGGCCTTGCCGCTGGTGTTGCTGGCATTGGCGGGTTGCAGCAAGCCGCCCTATGCCAACCTTGACAACGACGGCCTCAAGGCGCAAATGGCGCAGGGCGTGCCGGTGTACGACGTGCGCCGCCCGGATGAGTGGAAACAGACCGGCGTGATTGAAGGCAGCAGGACGCTCACCTGGGTGGACGGCAGCGGGCGCGAGAATCCATATTTTCTGCCCAGCTTTTCTGCTGAGGTCGGCAAGGACAAGCCTGTCATCCTCATCTGCCGCACCGGCAACCGCACCGACAAGCTGGCGCGCGAGCTGATGGAGAAACATGGCTACACGCGCGTGTATAACGTCAAGGACGGCATCACGCGCTGGATGGCGGCCGGCAATCCAGTGGTGAAATGAGGATGAACCCGACATGACTAACCCTGCCTCCACTGCCAAGCCAGCCAGCCCCTTGCTGGAAATCGCCGTTACGCTGCTGATTCCCTCCTTGATCCTGATGAAGCTGTCAGGACCGGAAAGCCTCGGCGCGGTTTATGCCTTGTTACTGGCGCTGGCATTTCCGCTGGCGTGGGGCGCGCGCTCGCTGCTGCGCGAAGGCAAGTTCAATCTGTTTGCAATACTTGGGATAGTCAGTTTGTTATTAACCGGCGGCATAGGCTTGTTGCAACTGGACACCAAGTGGCTGGCCGTCAAGGAAGCCGCCATTCCCGGTGTCATCGGTCTGGCGGTAGTGGTTTCCAACTTCACGCCCTATCCGCTGGTCAGGGTGCTGCTGTACAACCGCACCGTGCTCAATGTTGATCTTGTCCAGTCGGCACTGGCCGCGCGCAGCAATGTGCCCGCGTTTGAAGCGCGGCTGCGTACCGCGACCTGGATGGTGGCGGCATCGTTCGTGTTTTCCTCGGCGATGAATTATTTCCTCGCCAAGTGGGTGGTTACCAGCCCGTCCGGCAGCGCCGCTTTCAACGAAGAACTCGGGCGGCTCACGCTGCTGAGTTACCCGATGATTGCCCTGCCGGCCACGCTGATGATGATGTTCGTGCTGTATTACCTGGCGCGCGGCATTCGCGAGCTGTCCGGACTCAAGCTGACTGATGTCTTGAACTCTGCCGGACGCTGACAGCCATGCGCATCTTCTCACCGCTTTACCGGCGCGCGATGGAGTGGTCGCGCCACCGGCGCGCGCCCTGGTATCTGGGCACGATGAGTTTTGCCGAGTCCTCGTTTTTTCCTGTGCCGCCGGACGTGATGCTGGCGCCCATGTGCCTTGCCAGGCCAGACCGCGCATGGCGCTTTGCCTGGCTCACCACGCTCACCTCGGTGGCGGGCGGGCTGTTCGGCTACGCCATCGGCTATTTTGCCTTCGATGCGATCGAGCCCTGGCTGCGCGAAACACGTTATTGGGATAAGTATCAGCTGGCCGTGACGTGGTTTGGCGAGTGGGGCTTCTGGGCGGTTTTCATCGCCGGGTTCTCGCCCATTCCCTACAAGGTCTTCACCATTGCCGCAGGCGCGCTTTCCATGGCCTTGCTGCCCTTCACGCTGGCTTCGATCATCGGGCGCGGCTCGCGCTTCTTTCTGGTGGCCGCGTTGATGAAATGGGGCGGGGCGGGCATGGAAGCGGCGCTGCACCGTTACATCGACCGCCTGGGCTGGGCCACCGTGGCCGTGCTCGCGGCGGGTATGGCGATCTACTACTTCTGAACGGAGTGTGCGATGAAAAAACGCGATGTTGAAAAGACCTATCCGCGTGCGGCGTTCATTGCCAAGCTGCGCCGGCTGGCCGATGCGCTTGAAAGCGATGAGCGTTTTTCCATCCAGTTGGCGGGAGAGCGCATTGCTGTTCCGCGCGCTGCCGCGGTGAGCATCGAGCATGAGCGAGAAGGCGGCGTGGAGCAGATCGAATTTCAGCTTACCTGGCGCAGACTGGAGCCGTGAGCAGCGCAAGCAAAAAGCCTTATGCAGGCAAGCGCATTGCGCTGCTAACCCAGCACGGAAAAGAGCGCGTGATTGCGCCGGTGCTCGAAGAAGCCTTGGGCTGCAAGGTGGAGCTCGTCACGGGCTATGATACCGATCAACTGGGCACGTTTACCCGCGAAATCCCGCGCGATGGCACGCAGATCGAGGCCGCGCGCAAAAAGGCGCGCATCGGCATGGAACTTTCTGGCCTGACGATGGGGCTGGCCAGCGAGGGCAGCTTCGGCCCCGATCCCTTTTTGGGCATGGTTCCCTGGAATACGGAGCTCGTTGTCTTTCTCGACGATGAGGCCGGGCTGGAGATAACCGGCGTCGCGCAAGGCAAGGCGCACCACGCGCACAGGCTGGTGTCCGACTGGTCGGAGGCCGAGAAGTTTGCCCTTGAGGCTGGGTTTCCCGCACACCACTTGGTGGTGCGCCCCGCGGGCGAAAATGATCCCCGTCTGCGCAAGGGGCTTGCGGACTGGGCGGGGCTGGAGGCCGCCTTCGCCTGGGCGCGTGGCATTGCAGAAAACGGCCAGGTATTTCTGGAAAATGACTTTCGCGCACACGCCAACCCCACACGCATGAATATGATCCGGGCTGCTGCCGATAACCTGGCGGCCAGGCTGGGTTCCTTTTGCCCAGCCTGCGGCGCACCGGGGTTTGATGTTGTCGAGCGCGAGACGGGCTTGCCATGCGCCGCCTGCGGCGCGCCTACGCACGAAATTCGTGCCGACGTCCTCGGCTGCGTGAAATGCGTGTATCGCGAAAAACGGCCACGTAATATCATGCAGGCCGACCCGAGCCGCTGCGATTATTGCAATCCATGATTCTGCATCCTGTCTCCCCGGAAAAGGCGCCGGATATCGCGCGCGCCGTCGCGGTATTGCGCGGCGGCGGCCTGGTCGCCTTTCCCACCGAAACCGTCTATGGACTCGGTGCGGATGCCGGCAATCCAGAGGCCGTGACAAAAGTTTTCAAGGCCAAGGGACGTCCCGCAGACCATCCCTTGATCGTGCATCTGGCGGACGCGTCCTGGCTGCCACGTTACGCGCGCGACATTCCACCGGCGGCCTGGCGACTGGCCGAACATTTCTGGCCCGGGCCGCTGACCCTGATTCTCAAACGCAATGCCAGTGTGTCTGATGCCGTGACGGGCGGACAGGATACTGTCGGGCTGAGAGTGCCAACGCATCCAGTGGCGCGAGCACTGCTTGAAGCCTTCGGTGGCGGACTTGCTGCCCCGTCGGCCAATCGTTTCGGTCGCGTAAGCCCGACGCGCGCCGAGCATGTGCGGATGGAACTGGGCGACGTGGTGGATATGATCCTGGATGGCGGCGCCTGCACGGTGGGCATCGAGTCCACCATCGTCAGTTTTGCGCAGGAGAAACCCTTGCTTCTGCGCTACGGAGCAATCACCGCAGCCTCGATCGAAGCTGTACTGGGACAGCCGCTCGAGCGGGCTGGAAATCTTGCCGGTCTGCCGCGCGCGCCAGGCTCTCACGACTCGCATTACGCGCCGGCTACGCCGATCACGCTTCTGGAGGCATCGGCCTTGTGGGCAGAAGCCACGCGCGCGGCACCGAATGAGCGCATAGCCGTGATGCCGCTGTCACAGCCAGATGGCGAATTGCCGACCGAGGTGGTAGTGTTTGCCATGCCTTGCTCTGCCGAAGATTATGCGCGCGCCTTGTATGCCGTCTTGCGGGATGCTGACCAAGCGGGATGCACGCGCCTGCTGGTGGAACGCCCGCCAGCCGAACCAGACTGGCTGGCCGTGCATGACCGGCTGAACCGCGCGGCCAGCAGATAAAATGCATGTGGCGCCTGGTGCCTGCTCAAACTGTTTTAGCTGACCACAAGCGGTGCGTCGCGTCATCCATCCTGCCATGCCGCCATCGCCACCAATTCCTGCCGAAACAGGCGCTTGATGGCTGCGGATTTTCTCAACCCTTTGCGCGCTACTGACAAACACAGGAACAGACCTCTATGCCAATAGATATCGATTCACCGCTTGCGCGCCGCATAGCCACGTTTGCGTTTCTGTTTGCCATATTCGGCCTGACCTTCTGGGTCTTGTCGCCCTTTCTCGCTGCGCTGGCGTGGGCGGGCATCCTCGCCTATGTCACCTGGCCGCTGCATCTGCGCCTCAACCAACGCTTGCCCAATCAGGAAAACCTGGCCGCGCTGCTGATGACGCTGGGCGTGGCCGCCAGCTTGCTGCTGCCGCTGGCGTGGGCAATGTTTGTTGTGGTGGGGGATGTAGCTGCGGCTTCGGCATTGATCAAACGCTTGTCTGTTGAAGGCTTGCCGCCGCTGCCATCCGTCGTGCGCGACTGGCCAGCAGGTGGTTGGCTGTTTGAACAGTACGCAAAAATCCAGGGCAATCCCGAGTGGGTGCGCGCGCAACTCCACGCGCTCGGCCTGTCGGACGCGGGAACGCTGAAAACATTGGCGGGCGGAATCGGGCGCAATATCGCCAAGTTCGGCCTGGCCGTGTTTGCGCTGTTTTTCCTGTATCGCCACGGCGATAGCGTGCTGGCACAATTTCGCGGCGTGGCCACGCGCTGGCTGGGCGATGCGGCGCGCGGCTACATTCATGCCGTGGGCGTCACCGTGCGTGCGGTGGTGTTCGGCATCGTGCTGACCGCGCTGGCGCAAGGCACCTTGGCCGGGTTGGGCTACTGGGTCGCAGGCATTCCTGCGCCCGCCCTGTGGGGCGCCATCACCGCGCTGGTGTCGCTGATTCCGTTCCTTGGCCCTGTGGTGTGGATCGGCTTGTCTGTAAGCCTGCTGGCGCAGGGCGAAACTCAAGCAGCAATAGGATTGTTCCTGTGGGGCGCGCTGGTGGTGAGCTGGGTGGATAATCTGATCCGTCCGCTGGTCATCAGCGGGCCGACGAAAATTCCTTTCCTGCTGGTGTTTCTGGGCGTGCTGGGCGGCATCAACGCGTTCGGCATGATCGGCCTGTTTCTGGGGCCGGTGCTGCTGGCGGTATGTATTGCCATCTGGCGCGAGTGGCTGACCGCGTCCTGGCACACGCACGGCTGAGCACAACAGCCTGTTCGTGCCGGCACGCCATGTCACGGGTTTCGATATGGATATTGTGATGGCAAGGCAATTCAGGAGAACGCATTGGGCATACTGACCAATATTGTTGCGGCAGAAGAAGACGAGGTTGAGGACATCGGCGAATCGCTGCACCCGGTGGATGAATGGAGCGGTATCGAGCGGCGCGGCATCGACATTGCCAAGGTGGCCGTGCTGCACAGCCTGCTGACCGGCGACGAGTACGAACAGGCGCTGTTCTTATGCGAGCCGATCTACATCAATGCGGAAGGCGTGCTGGTGCTGCGCATTGCCAACGCGGCGGCAGAAAAACTGGCCGAGCTGGATGAGGATGCGCTGCTGGATGTGGCGGCAGAACTGGTCGCAACCGAATCCTTTGAATTGGAGCAATGGGACGCGGATGAGGTCGAGGACTTCATCCTGGAGCTGGCAGAACTGGCGCAAATTGCCGACTCGCAGGGGCAGGCGATGTTTGTCTGGATGCATCCGCTGATGACTTGAGTGTTGCTGACTTGATTGGATCAGATTTCCAGAATCATCCTGTAAGCCGCTGTTCATTCACCACAGAGGCACAGGGTCACAGAGAAAACAAATTGTTACGATGGCTTTCGCCCGCACGCGCTGGGTGAAGCATAAATACCCACAGTTTTCCTTGCAAAGCAACTCGGTGCCTCTGTGTCTCTGTGGTTAACTGCTTTTTCCGGGATAATTCGGTTTTTGATTTTCTGGCAGATTCAAGATGGCTCAATACGTCATGTCCATGCTCCGCGTGAGCAAAATCGTTCCGCCCAA
>CAYTZP010000022.1:0-28606 GCA_964442685.1 uncultured Thiobacillus sp. | reverse complement strand
GCCGCGATGCTCGTGTTGTCTGCATTGGCATGGCGCTACAAATACAGCATAAAAAGCCGTATCGGCAGTCTTGTTCGCCCCGCATTCACCTCTGGCAGCAAAACCGCATCCCACCCGCAAGGCGACATCACCAGCTGGGCGTCTGATCTGCGTTTATTTGAGCCCGCGTCTGCGCCAGCAACAGACCTGATCGACTACAACATCGATCACGGCGAGACGGCCATCGAATTACTGCAAGCGGAGACCGCCAAGAACCCGGATGCATCACAGATACCCTGGCTGCTGCTGCTGGACGCCCTGCACCGTGCGGGCGACAAAACCCGTTACGAGCAGACACGCGCGCATTGCCAGCAGCATTTCAATCTGGACATGCCCCACTTCGAGCACAGTGCGGAATGCCCTGCTGCCAAGGGGCTGGAAAGCTATCCGCATGTGCTGGACAAACTGATACGGCTGTGGCCAGCCAGCGCGCAGGCTGACGCGTATCTGGATGCGCTGATCCGTGATTGCCGGGGCGGCAACAGGGTCGGATTCGACCTCGATACTTACCGTGAAATCGCCATACTGCGCGCCATACTGCAATATGAAGCGGAAGGCATCACCAGGCTCGATCGTTGAGCTAAATGCACGGCCTATTTACGCGATAATGTATGCCCTCGCCCATTTTTTGACCTGACTTTATGCGCACCCTGATCTGCGGCTCGCTCGCCTTTGATTCCATCATGGTCTTTCACGACCATTTCAAGCACCACATCCTGCCCGACAAGATTCATATTTTGAACGTGTCTTTTCTGGTGCCGGACATGCGCCGCGAATTCGGCGGCTGCGCCGGCAATATTGCCTATAACCTCAAACTGCTGGGCGGCGAACCGGTCATCATGGCTACAGTCGGCGAAGACTTCTCGCCCTATGCCAGCCGCCTGGACAAGCTGGAAATCAGCCAGGAATGCGTGCGGCGAGTAGATGGCAGCTACACCGCGCAAGCCTTCATCACTACCGACCTGTCCGACAACCAGATCACCGCCTTCCATCCCGGCGCGATGAATCAATCGCACCTCAACGATGTCCGCACTGCCAGCGAAATCGGACTGGGCATTGTCTCGCCGGATGGACGCGAAGGCATGTTGACCCACTGCGCGCAATTTGCCGAAGCGGGCATTCCGTTTGTGTTTGATCCCGGTCAGGGCATGCCGCTGTTTAGCGGCGACGAATTACTGCAAATGGTGCAGCAGGCCGATTACGTCACTCTCAACGATTACGAGGCCGAATTACTGCAAACCCGCACCGGCAAAACCTTGCCGCAACTGGCTCAGGAAGTCAGCGCGCTGATTGTGACCAAGGGCGCAGAAGGCGCGGATATTTATGCCGACGGCAAAGTTGTCGCCATCCCCGTCGCCCCGGTGCGCGAAGTGCTGGATCCGACCGGCTGCGGCGATGCATTCCGCGCCGGCCTGCTGCATGGTATCGCCAGCGGCATGGATTGGGAAACAAGCGGACGATTGGCAAGCCTCATGGGTGCTATAAAGATAGAAAGCCGTGGCGGGCAGAACCACACTCCCGGCCAGGCAGATATCGCCGCCCGCTTTGCCGAGGCTTTTGGCTACCGCATCTAAGGAAGTACTGATTCAATCAGCGTTTACTTAAGTATCTGGAGTTCACCATGCACAAGCTCATCCCCCTGTCACTGCTCGTCTTGGCTACAGTCACCCTCACCGGCTGCCCAGCCGGGCTTGGCAGCAAGGATTATTCTCGTAGCCAGGCACGCAGCGTGCAGGAAGTGCAAATGGGCGTGGTGGAGTCGGTGCGTGCTGTCAAAATCGAAGGCACCAAGTCTGTCGTTGGCCCGGCGGCGGGTGCAGTGGTAGGCGGCGTGGCCGGCAGCACCATAGGCGGCGGACGCGGGCGTGTGGTGGGCGCAACCGCAGGCGCGGTGCTGGGCGGACTGGGCGGTGCTGCCGCTGAAGAAGCCATTACCCGGCAGGATGGTCTGGAAATCACCGTCAAACTCGACTCTGGTCGCATTCTGGCCGTGACCCAGGCTGCTGACGAAGAGTTTCGCGTGGGCGATCGTGTGCGCCTGCTGACCGGCGGCGGTGTCACACGCGTGACACGCTAGAGTCATATATTTCAACCTGGAAATCCAATGGCGCGTAAGGGCATGTCGCCTGCGCTGCCCACGTGCCCGAGGAGTCACCGATGGATTATCCGGGTAAATTGCAAACCCTTCTCCATTCAGGGATCGCAGTAATTGATCCCAAACCTTAATCATGACTTATCAAACCCTGGCTGCAGTCGATCTCGGTTCCAACAGTTTCAAATTGCAGGTAGCACGGGTGCAGGGCGATCAGCTCTACCCGCTGGATGCCCTGAAAGAAAACGTACGGCTGGCTGCCGGTCTGGACAAGAACAAGCATTTGACAGCCGCATCGCAACAGCAGGCGCTGGCCTGCCTGCGGCGCTTCAATGAACGCCTGCGCGCACTGCCCAAAGGCGCTGTTCGCTGCGTTGGCACCAGCGCCTTGCGGGTGGCCAAAAATGCCGAAGCCTTCATCGAGGCCGCAGAGCTTACGCTGGGTTTTCCGATAGAAATCATCGCCGGTCGTGAAGAGGCGCGATTGATCTATTTGGGAGTCGCGCATAGCCTGCCCCCATCAAGCAAGAAACGTCTGGTCATCGACATAGGTGGTGGTTCGACTGAATGCATTACTGGCCTTGGCGCCAGGCAGCTTGATCGGGAAAGTCTGTCCATGGGCTGTGTGAATGCTTCCCTGGCCTATTTCCCGGATGGAAAAATCGACAAGTCCGCCCTGCGCGCTGCAGAGATGGACGCTCGGCTCAAGGCGCAGGCGATTGAGTCCAGCTTCGACCCGCGTCACTGGGATGAAGCCATTGGTTCATCCGGCACTATCCGTGCCATTGGCGATATTATCCAGGCCAATGGTTGGGGCGACGAGATCAACCGATACGGACTGGATCAGTTGCGCGATGCCCTGCTCAAAGCCGGGCATATTTACAAGCTATCCATTGACGGCCTGAAACCGGATCGGCTACCTGTCCTGGCAGGCGGGTTTACCATTCTCTGCGGGATATTTGACGCCTTTGGCATTCAGCGCATGGGCGTCGCCAGCGGTGCCCTCAGAGAGGGGCTGTTGTATGACCTGCTGGGGCGCATGTCCGACCACGACATGCGCGAACAGACCGTGGCCGAATTCAGTCAGCGCTACCACGTGGACACCCGGCAAGCCGATTACGTAAGCGAACTTGCGCTACGCATATTCAACAGCCTGTCCATACCCCAGGATGATGCGGCAGATGCTCAGCGTTTCCTGACCTGGGCGGCTCGCTTACATGAAATCGGCATTTCCATCGCCCACACCGGCTATCACAAGCACAGCGCCTACATCCTCGAAAATGCCGACATGCCGGGTTTCTCAAGAACCGACCAGACACGCCTTGCGCTGCTTGCACGCGCCCAGCGCGGCAGCCTGAATAAAGCCTTGCTGAGTTACACCAAGGCGTTGTCAGATATCGAAAAATTAAGCATTTGGGTGCTGCGACTGGCAGTTTTGCTGTGCCGCAACCGCGAGAAGCCAACCTTAAGCCGGATTTCTACGGAAATTTCCGCCAGCTGTTATCGCCTGCATTTGCCTCACGAATGGCTGGCGAACAATCCCTTGAGCCAGCGCGCGCTGGAAGAGGAATCCGCTGCCTGGGCCGCCGCCGGTTTCAAGGTCCGCTATGGCTGAGGCAACAGCGGTTATTGCGGTCATGCGGGATTTATCCGGGGCTCCCTGAGTTTCGGCATTTTCCCAAGTCAATACTGGCTCGCCCAAGGCTTGAGTCAAATGGACACAAGTGCTGGACAAATTGCTCGGTCGCGGCACGCCAGGAAAATTTTTCCGCATGCGCGCGCGCCGTTTTGCGATCAATCTCCAGCGCGGCCAGGCAGGCTGTGCGCAAATCCCCGTGCATGACGCCGGCAGCGGAATCGCCCAGTACGTCAATAGGGCCTGTCACCGGATACGCCGCAACCGGCAGGCCGCACGCCATGGCCTCAAGCAGCACCAGGCCAAAGGTGTCGGTTTTGCTGGGGAACACAAATACATCCGCCGAGGCATAGACCTCGGCCAGTTCATGCTGACTCAATACCCCCAGATAATTCACCTCGGGATAGCGGGCGCGCAAGCCGGCCAAGGCCGGACCGTCGCCCGCCACCCATTTTGACCCCGGCAGATCAAGCGCCAGAAAGTCCTCGACATTTTTCTCCACGGCCACGCGGCCGACATACAGGAAAATCGGCGGTGCCGATTGCAACCGTTTGCAATCCTGCACACGGAACACATCCAGATCGACGCCGCGCGTCCAGATCACCGCATTGTCGAAACCATATTTCGCCAGATCATCGAGAACGACCCGGGTAGGCGCCATCACCGCCGCCGACGGCCGATGAAACCAGCGCAAATAACGATACGTCCAGCTCAGCGGCAGGCCGAATCTGGCCTGCACATATTCCGGAAAACGCGTGTGGTATGCCGTGGTAAATGGCATCCCGCAACGCAAGGCAAATTTTCTTGCCGCAAGTCCCAACGGGCCTTCGGTGGCAATATGCAGCGCGTCCGGCGCAAATTCGCGGATGCGCGCCGCCACGTCCTTGCCGGGCAGCAAGGACAGTCGGATATCAGGATAGGTGGGGCAGGGCAGCGTGCGAAACTCAAGCGGCGTGAGCAGATCAACCTGATAGCCCATGGCTTCCAGCTCGCGTCTGGTGGCGGTGATGGTGCGCACCACGCCGTTTACTTGCGGTTGCCAGGCATCGGTAACGATCATTATCTTCATCACAATGTCTCCATCATCATGCTGGCTGAGCTTGCTTGCGCGCTTTTCCCTGCGCATCGACACAATGTGTCCAGTAAATGATTTCCAGCCTGCCATCGGCTGACTCGGCCAGTGCCGACATGCTCTCCACCCAGTCGCCGTCATTGCAGTAAAGCAGCCCGTCGATGTGGCGAATCTCAGGCTTGTGAATATGACCGCAAACCACGCCGTCACAAGCACGCCGGCTGGCTTCCTCGCTCATGACTTTCTCAAAGGCGGTGATGAAACTCACTGCATTTTTTACTTTGTGCTTGAGGTATTGCGATAAGGACCAATAGGAATAACCAAACCGGCTGCGCGCATGATTGAACCAGCGATTCAATGCCAAAATCAGGGTGTAGAGCGAATCGCCCACGTAGGCCAACCAGCGCGCGTGCTGCATTACACCGTCAAACATGTCGCCATGCGTGACCAGCAATTTTTTGCCATCCGCCGTTGTATGAATGATTTCATCCGCGACCTCGATCTGGCCAAAGGCCAGACCCATGAACTGCCTGGCCATGGCATCGTGATTGCCGGGAATGTAGACAACACGTGTCCCTTTGCGCGCCTTGCGCAGGATTTTCTGCACGACATCATTGTGCGCCTGCGGCCAATACCAGCCCTTCTTCAGCTGCCAACCGTCGATGATATCGCCGACCAGATAGAGCGTTTCCGACTCGTTGTATTTGAGAAAGTCGAGCAGATGTTCAGCCCGGCAGCCTGGCGTGCCCAAATGGATATCGGATATCCAGAGCGTGCGAAAATGCCTCACCCGCTCCGGATTGGACACTTGCTCTGCCGGATGCTGCGCGGCAGCCATGGCCCTGATGCCGTGAGGGGGTGATACGGCATCCTGCAGGACTGGACTGATGGTTTTGCGCAAGAAAGAAAAAGCCATGCGCATATGGAGCCACAGCCTTGTTACATCCGCATGACAAGGTTTGTGCGCCTCACATCGAGGCTAGTCTCCGCCGGCCAGCAAAGCCAACAGGACAGACTGCGCTGAATGAGCCTTGGCGCGCCGGCGAGCGACCCGGCGATAACTGCCGTCAGCCTGCATTTCCCAGGCTTGCTGGTTGTCGCGCAAATACGGTTTTATCCCTTCCTGGATAACGCGTTTCTTCAGCTTGGCATCGAGTACCGGAAAGCAGGTTTCGATTCGCTTGAAAAAGTTTCTACCCATCCAGTCCGCACTCGACAGGTACACCCGCTCCTCGCCATCGTGATAAAAATAAAACACCCGGGTGTGCTCGAGGAAACGCCCCACAATCGATCGCACGCGAATATTCTCAGAGAGACCCGGCACGCCGGGGCGCAGCGCACATACGCCACGCACGATCAGGTCAATTTTCACACCCGCCTGAGAAGCCGCATACAGCGCCGCAATCGCCTGGGGCTCGAGCAGTGCGTTCATTTTCGCGATAATCGCCGCAGGGCGACCGTCTCGCGCCGCTGCCGTTTCGCGCTCGATGGCAGCCAGCATTTCTGTATGCAGGGTAAATGGCGATTGCAGCAAACATGAAAGTGTCCCGGCTCGGCCAAGTCCGGTGAGCTGAGTGAAAATCTGGTGCACATCTGCGGTGATCGCCTCATTCGCCGTGATCAAGCCAAAATCGGTATAAAGCCTGGCAGTTCGATGATGATAATTGCCAGTCCCCAGATGCGCGTAACTGCGCAAGCCGCCTTCTTCGCGCCGCGTCACCAACGCCATTTTGGCATGGGTCTTGTGCCCCACCACGCCATAGATGACGTGCGCACCGGCCTCTTCAAGCCTGGCTGCCCAGTTGATATTGGCCTCTTCATCAAATCGCGCCAGCAATTCGACCACCACGGTCACTTCCTTGCCGCTACCGGCAGCGCGAATCAACGCCTGCATCAATTGCGAATCAGTGCCCGTGCGGTACACAGTCTGGCGAATGGAGACGACGCGCGGATCCTGCGCCGCCTGTTCAATGAAATCGATTACTGGCTGGAAGGATTCAAACGGATGATGCAGCAATACATCACCCTTGCGGATTGCACTGAACATGTCAGCCGACTTGGCGATGCGTGGCGGCAAGCCGGGAACAAAACCAGGATATTTCAGATCCGGCCTGTCCACTCCTTCCGGCACCTGCATCAACCGCACCAGATTGACCGGGCCATGCGCCTGATACAAATCATCCCGTCCCAGCTCGAATTGCGTAAGCAGAAAATCTGCCATGGTGTCGGAACAGTTGTCCGCCACTTCCAGCCTGACCGCAGCGCCGTAATGGCGATGCGGCAACTCGCCCTGCAAGGCATGCCGGAGATTCTTGGTTTCTTCCTCGTCAACAAACAGGTCGGAATTTCGCGTTACCCTGAACTGATAGCAGCCTTCAACCGTCATTCCGGAAAACAGTTCGCCTACATGGGCATGCAGGATGGAAGACAGGAACACAAAACCATATTCGCACCCGGCGATTTCGTCCGGCAAGCGGATGACGCGCGGCAACGCACGCGGCGCCTGCACTACCGCAGCACCCGAATTGCGACCAAAGGCATCTTTGCCCTTCAGTTCAACCGCAAAGTTGAGGCTTTTGTTCAGCACGCGCGGGAAGGGATGCGCCGGATCAAGGCCTATCGGCGTCAGCACCGGCATCAGCTCACGGAAAAAATAATCCCGTATCCAGGCTGCCTGCACATCATTCCATTGCGTGCGCCGGATAAACCGCACTCCTGCGGCAGAAAGCGCAGGTAATACTGATTTGTTGAGCAGTTCATATTGCCGCGCCATCAGCTCACGCGCCTGCTGGTTAACCAGGCCAAATGCCTGTTTTGGCGTCAAACCGTCCGGTGATGGGCTGTTGATCCCGGCCTTGATCTGCTCCTTGAGCCCGGCAACGCGCACCTCAAAAAACTCATCCAGATTGCTGGAAACGATGCACAAGAAACGCAGACGCTCAAGCGCGGGCGTGGCTTCATCCTCGGCTTGCGCTAGCACACGCCGCTGGAACGCCAGGACGCCCAACTCGCGGTTAAGCAACAGCTCGGCAGAAAAATCGCGCATACCCATCCATAACAAAATTAGCACTCTGCATCATATGAATAAATCATGACGCTTTTGCGACAACGGACACAACAACCCGTTGTCACGCAGCATTCATATCCAGGCAATCATTTCTTCACAAGGCTGGCTTAATCTGCCGTGGAAATCAGTCAAGGAGGATGACATGCTTGCAAATAGCGTAGGCAAACTTGCCGAAATCCAGCATCGCTTCAAAGTTTATCTGGCGGTTGATGATGTCGAAATCGCCGAAGCCCAGCAGCTCAGGTACCGGGTATTCGCCAACGAAATGGGCGCGATACTGCCCACTGCCCACCTGGAGCTGGACATCGACCCGTTCGACAAACTGTGCGATCACCTGATTGTCCGTGACACCCTGAGCGGCGAGGTGGTTGGCACTTACCGCATCCTGCCGCCTTCCACTGCCGAAAAAACCGGTTATTACTCGGAACAGGAATTTGACCTGACACGCCTTTATTTCCTGCGCCCACGCATGGCCGAACTCGGGCGTTCATGCGTACATCCGGACTACCGCAGCGGCGCAGTCATTGGCTTGCTGTGGCAGGGACTGGCGGATTACATGACCCGCTATGGTTTTGACTATGTGGTTGGCTGCGCCAGTATCAGCATGGCTGATGGGGGTCATTTGGCTGCCAGTGTTTACCATCATATCCGCCACAAGCACTCAAGCCCGATTGAATGGCAGGTCACTCCGCGCAATCCGCTACCGCTGGACGCGCTCGATAATGGCACGCCCGGCCTGCCCCCGCCTCTGATCAAAGGCTACCTCCGCCTGGGCGCGATGGTCTGCGGCGAGCCGGCCTGGGATCCCGATTTCAACACCGCAGATCTGCTCATGTTGCTGCCCATGCAGCAAATCAACCGCAGTTATATGCGCCACTTTATTGATAGGCGCATCTGAAACAAGGCGCTTACAATACGCGGATGCGAATATTCACCCGCCGCATCTGGCGTATTGGCCGCCTTGTCCTGCACGTGCTGGCGGGCGTGTTTCAGACCGCTGCCCTGTTCGGTTTTTACACAGCAGAACACAGAGACAGGGTGATTTCACGCTGGTCCGCAAAACTTTTGCGCATCCTGCATGTGCGTCTGATTTCCAGTCCTTTTCCTGCGCTGGCACAGGGCGCACTGCTGGTTGCCAATCACGTTTCATGGCTCGACATTTTTGTGATCCTGTCGTCCAGACGGGTACATTTTGTTTCCAAACAGGAAGTCCGCGCATGGCCTGTCATCGGCTGGCTGGCCTGGCGAGCCGGCACCTTGTTCATCGACCGCAAACGAAAATCCGATACCGCCCGCATCACCGGGGAAATGCGCAAGCTATTGAGCGATGACGCCTGGGTAGCGGTGTTTCCGGAGGGCACTTCCACCGACGGCAGCCGATTACTGCAATTTTTGCCATCGCTGCTCCAACCCGCCGTGACGCTCGGCCTGCCAGTGGTTGCGGCGGCGCTGCGCTACCGCACCCCCGAAGGCAATTTTACTGCTGCCGCCGCGTATGCGGATGGGCTGAGTTTGATCCGGTCTTTATGGAACCTCACCGCCGAACGCGAGATTCTGGTATTGCTGGATGCCAGCAAACCCATACACAGCGATGATCGGCGCGAGCTGGCCACACGCTGCCATGCACAGATTGCGCAAGTCCTGGCAGGTTCTCCTACCTAGGGCTGCGAACAAGCGGGCAATCGACCTGAACAATCCTGCGATCTTCCAGACGCAAGGCCGTCAACTTGCCACCCCACAAGCAACCAGTGTCCAGCGCCAGCACATCCTCACGCAAATACAAACCCAGGGCAGACCAATGGCCGCAAACAACGGGAACGCCCGTCAGCTTGCGTCCCGGCACATCAAACCAGGGCACAAGTGGCGGCGGCGCGCTGCCAAGCCTGCCTTTGTGGTGAAATTCCATTTCGCCATCCGGCTGGCAAAAACGCATCCGGGTGAAGGCATTGGTAATCACCCGCAAACGATCGGCGCCGATCAGTTCATTCGACCAGACAGCAGGGATCGAGCCGTACAGACGAGCTAAAACCTGCGTGTAATCCGCACCGCGCAGTGCGGTTTCCAGTTCCCGCGCATACAGTAAAGTTTCTTCCAGCGTCCAGCCCGGCCATACCCCGGCGTGCACCACCAGCACGCCATGCTCGAAATGCGCAATTTTGCTGCGCAATAACCATCGCATGAGTTCGTCGCAATCGGGCGCTTCAAGAATCGGCGCCAGCGTGTCGCTGTGGTGTACCTGCCGGTGTCCCGCCCACACCCCCAGCAAATGCAGGTCATGATTGCCCAGCACGACAATGGCGCGATCGCCCAGATCGCGGATGAAACGCAATGTCTCCAGCGATTCTGGGCCGCGATTGACCAGATCGCCGACGAACCAGAGTTTGTCTTCAGCCGAATTGAAACGGCATTGCTTGAGCAATGCCATCAGCGAAGTGAAACACCCCTGCACATCGCCAATTACATAAGTAGCCACTTCACCTCACCCCTCACCCCCAATGATACAATTGCCGCTCAAGTTTTTTGCCGTATTCCATGCTGTCCCACCTCAACTCCCTCCAGCGCGAAGCCGCACAACATCTGGACGGCCCTTTGCTGGTGCTGGCAGGGGCGGGCTCTGGCAAAACCCGCGTCATCACCCACAAAATTGCCTTCCTCGTCCGCGAGCATGGCTTCAAGCCTGCAAGCATCGCCGCCATTACATTTACCAACAAGGCCGCCAAAGAGATGCAGGAACGCGCGGGCAAATTGCTTGAAGGCAAGGATGGCAAGGGTCTCATCGTCACCACTTTTCACTCGATGGGTTTGCGCATCCTGCGTGAAGAGGCGGTATCGCTGGGACTGAAACCGCGTTTCTCGATTCTGGACAGCGCCGATGCAGGCCAAATCATTTCAGAAATTCTCAAAACCACGGACAAGCAGTTAATCCGCCAGGCGGCGACACAAATTTCGCTGTGGAAGAACGCGTTGCTGTCGCCTGTACAGGCCACTGAGGCGGCAGAAGACGACCATCAACGCACCTGGGCAAAACTGTACGACCGTTATGATGCGACCTTGCGCGCCTATCAGGCGGTGGATTTTGATGACCTCATTCGCCTGCCGGTATCGCTCTTCCAGCAGCAAAGCGATATCCGCGACAAATGGCAAAATCGTCTGCGCCACATTCTGGTGGACGAGTATCAGGACACCAATGCCGCGCAGTATCAGTTGCTGAAACTGCTGACCGGGGCGCGCGCCAGCTTTACCGCCGTGGGTGACGACGATCAGTCCATCTACGGCTGGCGCGGCGCATCCGCCGACAATCTGGCTGCGCTGAAAACTGATTACCCGCACCTGCATGTGGTCAAGCTGGAGCAGAATTACCGCTCCACCGTGCGTATTCTCAAAGCCGCAAATAGTTTGATTACGCACAATCCCAAGTTGTTCGAGAAGAAACTCTGGAGCGATCTGGGCATGGGCGACACCATCCAGGTGTTCAAGGCAAAAGATGACCAGCAAGAAGCCGAGTCTGTCGTCATGCGCCTGCTGGCGCACAAAATGCAACACCGCGCACGGTTTCGTGACTATGCCATTCTGTATCGCGGCAATCACCAGGCGCGCATTTTCGAGCAGGCGCTGCGCAACGAAAAAATTCCCTACAAGCTGTCTGGCGGGCAGTCGTTTTTTGACAAGGCCGAAATCAAGGACATCACCTCGTATCTACGGCTGATTGCCAATGCCGATGATGATCCCGCTTTCATCCGCGCCGTCACCACGCCCAAGCGCGGTATCGGCGCCGCCACCCTGGAGGCGCTGGGCGCGGTGGCGGCTGATCTTGATGTCAGCCTGTTTGAGGCGGTGTTTACCAGCGCCGCAGAATCGCGCATGAACGAGCGTCAACTGGAGCCGCTGCGCGAGTTTTGCGATTTCATCAACCGCATGGCGTATCGCGCCGAAAAAGAACCGGCGGCTCAGGTGCTGGAAGACCTGATCCAGTCCATCAATTATGAAGCCTGGCTGTACGACCACGAAGAGCCGCGCGCGGCGGAAACGCGCTGGAACAATGTGCGCGACTTTATCAACTGGCTGAACAAGCGCGGTGAAGAGGACGAGAAAAATCTGCTGGAACTGACCCAGATGCTGGCGCTAATCACCCTGCTGGAAGAACGTGAGGATGAAGAGGCCGACCTGGTCAAACTTTCTACCCTGCACGCTGCCAAGGGTCTGGAATACAACCATGTGTTTCTGGTGGGCGTTGAGGAAAACATCCTGCCCCATCGCGAGGCGGCGGAAGAGGGCCGTCTGGAAGAAGAGCGCCGCCTGATGTACGTTGGCATCACCCGCGCGCGCAAATCCTTGATCGTGAGTTACTGCGAGCGACGCAAGCGCGCTGGCGAATGGACTGGCTGCGAACCCAGCCGATTCATCAATGAAATGGGCAGCGACATTGCCCTGCCCGACAAGCCGGATACCGCCGAGTCGAGAAAACACGGCAGCAATCACCTGGCCGCACTGAAAGCCATGTTGTCAGCTGACTGACCCGCCGCCAGCAACAAAAAAGCCGCAGTGGGAACTGCGGCTTTTTGCTTTCCGGGCAATGCCGGAAATATTTGCTTACTTGGACTGACTCACCATGTAGTCAACTGCCGCTTTCACGTCGGCATCACTCAGGCTGGCGTTGCCGCCCTTGGCGGGCATGGCACCCTTGCCTTTGATGGCATTGCCGTAAAGGGCATCGTTACCGGCATTGATGCGGGCAGCCCAGGCGGCCTTGTCGCCAAGTTTTGGCGCGCCAGCCACGCCTGCGCCATGACAGGCAGCACAACTGGCATCGTACACGCCCTTGCCATTGGCGGCTGTAGCCACAGGCGTAGCAGCGGCAGGTGCCGCCACCTCAGGTGCCTTGAAATTCGCCCCGGCAGAGTTAGCCATGTAAGCCACGGCACGGGCGATTTCGGTATCGCTCAAATCAGGATTGCCACCGCGCGGAGGCATGCTGCGGATACCTTCCAGCGCATGTTTGACCAAAGTGTCGTAGCCTTGACCCAGACGGCCTGCCCAGTCGCCCTTGTTGCCCTGTTTCGGCGCGCCCAGCGCACCGGAGACGTGACACGACATACACGCGGCATTAAATACCTCCTCGCCAGACTTTTCCACGCGCGGGGCATTGGCATCCAGTGCTTCCAGCTTGGCTACAGGCGCGATATTTTTCAGTGTTGCTTCGGCCGCCGCCTCGGCATTATCTGCATCTACCTGCTTGCTCTGGATGCTGTTGATCAGCAAAAGAATCAGCACAATGGCAAGCAAGGGGGCTACCAGCCCGAATACAACAGAAACCACCACCTCTTGCGGTGTAGTCTTGGTCATCTTGGCTTCAGCCATGGTCTATCCTCGGAAGAAGAATTTGCAAAAGGGTGAATTATAGGTAAACCCGGCCTGTCAGAAAAGCCGAACCGCCCGCACAGGTGGACGACGCTGTGCAAAAACGCTAAGCTTCGCCCTCCCTCGCGCCCGTAGCTCAGCTGGATAGAGTACTGCCCTCCGAAGGCAGGGGTCGTGCGTTCGAATCGCGCCGGGCGCGCCAGTGTCACCCATTCCCGCATGAATTCACCGCGCATTGATTTGCCGCGCATTGCCCACAGCCACAGTGGGCTTTTCAGCTCGGCCGCTTTGTGGTGGAATGAATACTTTACTGTTTTACTCAGGAATTAACATGTCCGGCCTCTCCCCCGACTCTCCCATCCCGACCGAGATCAAACTGCACAAAACCTCCAAAATGCTGGAAATCGCTTTCAATGACGGCGAACGTTTTGAAATGTCTTTCGAGTATCTGCGCGTATATTCGCCGTCGGCCGAAGTGCGCGGACATGGTCCCGGCCAGGAAACACTCCAGGTCGGCAAGAAATTTGTCGATATCGAGCGCATCGAACCTGTCGGCCAATACGCCGTGGTGCTCGAATTCAACGACAAGCACAATTCCGGCATCTACTCCTGGGACTACCTTTACAGCCTGGGAAAAAATCAGCAAGCCAACTGGGCCGAGTACCTTAAACGCATGGAAGCCGCTGGCGAATCGCGCATTCCTGCCAGCGCCAAGTTTGTAACGTTGAAATAAACCTTGCAGGAAATCGCCGCCGCCATTTTCCGCGCGACCGGCATCCCGTTTGCTGACGCCGCCGCCCGTCCGCTGTCGGGCGGGTGCATCAACCAGGCACATCAACTCAGCGACGGCAAACGCACTTTTTTCGTCAAGACCAACGGCGCGAACCTTCTGCCCATGTTTGAGGCAGAAAGCGACGGGCTGACAGACATTCTTGCCACCCGCACCGTGCGTGCCCCGCAACCGGTCTGTAGCGGCACTACAGGCAGTCTCGCCTATCTGGTGCTGGAGTATCTGGATTTGCACGATCATGGCGACGATAGCGCACTAGCGCAGCAACTCGCTGCGCTGCACCGCCACACCGCGCCGCAATTTGGCTGGCAACGCGAAAACACCATCGGCAGCACGCCGCAGATCAATACGCCAGACGCCGACTGGGTTGCGTTCCTGCGCCAGCATCGCCTGGGCTACCAGCTGGAGCTGGCCGCGCGCAACAATCTGGACAAGCAGCTCATCACCCAAGGCCAGCGTCTGCTTGAGCACTTGCCTGATTTTTTTACCGGCTACGCACCCCAAGCCTCGTTGCTGCATGGCGACTTGTGGCGAGGCAATGCGGCTTTTACGCAGAATGGCCAACCCGTGGTATTCGACCCTGCCGTGTACTACGGAGACCGTGAGGCCGAGCTGGCGATGACAGAACTGTTTGGCGGATTTTCATCACGCTTTTACGCAGCCTATCAGGCAGCGTGGCCGCTGGATGTCGGCTACCCTGCCCGCAAAACCCTCTACAAGCTGTATCACATCCTCAACCACGCCAATCTGTTTGGCGGCGCTTATGCCGAGCAGGCAAAGCACATGATCCAGCGCCTGCTGGCAAGCCGCAACTAAGGAGCCTCTGATTAATTCCCACATGGCCGCGCGCCTGGTTTTGCGGAATGAAATGCTAGGCGCGCGACGAAGGTCGTATCTGGATACGATGCCGAGGAGCGCAACACGGCAGTTCGTCCGCAAAACCAGCGCCCCAAGGTTTCAAATACGGGCATATTGATGCCCCAAGGTTTGAATGTGGGCATATCTATGCCCGAGCGGGTTGCGCCAGATTTTGCCGCTGGCTTTGTCGCAGTGCTTGGCTTCGTATCCAGATACGACCTGCGCACTGCTTCGCGCCAGACAGCAAAATCTGGCTGCAACGCGGCTCATGGAGGAATTAATCAGAGACTCCCTAATATTGATTCAGAAAACAACGAGTTAATAAAACTTCTAAAGCCATACCGGTTTGTGGTCGTAAGCCTGATTACAGGTATTACTATCCCTATACAAACCGCCCGGCACAACCCGCTTTTCGGAGGAAACATCATGATTCGCCGCGTTATCTTGTTTGTCACCGGACTCATGCTGTCTGCTTCGGCGTTCGCCATCAGTCCCTATCTGCACGGCGACTCCCTGGCTTCCGGCAGCGTGCAGTCTGTTGCCAATGCGGCAGAAAACCGGCTGGAAGCCCAAGGCTTCAAGGTCGTGGGCAAGTATTTCCCCAAACACCATCCCGGATACGGCGTCGTGGTCGCAACCGATGCCGACATGCTGAAAGCGATAGGCGAAATCGGCGCACAAGCCATCCTGGGCGCTCCCATACGCGTGGGCGTCAAAGCCGACGGCACAGTTTCCTACACCAACCCGGACTACTGGTATCGCGCCTATCTCCGCAATAAATTTTCCGAAGAAGAAAAGCGCGTGGAAAACATCCAGAGTCGCCTCGGCAAGGCGCTGGGCGCGGGCAATGGGTTTGGCGGAGATGAAAGCGCGCGCTCACTCAGCAACTACCGCTACATGGTCGGCATGGAGCGCCTGGACTCCAGCAAAAACAAGTTGAACGAGGCGACCAGTTTCAACGACGCGGTCAAACTGGTACGCGACAACCTCGCCAGAAGAGTGGCGCAAACCGCCAGAGTCTATGAAGTGGTTCTACCCAACAAACAACTGGCTGTTTTCGGCGTAGCGTTTACCGACGAAGCCACTGGCGATGCCAGCTGGCTTAAAGCCATTAATATGTCCGAAGCCGTCGCCGCTCTGCCCTATGAGATTTTTGTCATCAACAACGAGATCCATGCGCTGCACGCCCGTTATCGGCTGGCGCTGAGCTTTCCGGATACCGGCATGGGCACGTTCATGCGGATCTCGCATATCCCCAACGAAATCCGCGACACACTGATGCAGGTTGCGGGAGCCAAGCCGGAGTCTGCCCTCACCCCGTAGGAATCGTAACGTAAAGTTTTACCTTCAAACGGTCGTTAGTGTGAAATAACGTCAGGCTCTTGTGAGCTAAAGAAACAGATCGACAATGGACAACCCGACTTCCCTGCAAGGCATCAAGGTCATGGTGATTGACGACAGCAACACCATCCGTCGCAGTGCAGAAATTTTTTTGAGCCAGGCAGGATGCGAAGTCATCCTCGCCCAGGATGGTTTTGAAGCCTTGGCCAAAATTGCCGACCACCAGCCCGATGTGGTGTTTGTGGACATCATGATGCCGCGCCTGGACGGCTACCAGACTTGCTCGCTGATCAAGCGCAACGCGCGCTACCGCAGCACCCCCGTCATCATGCTGTCATCCAAGGACGGTCTGTTCGATCGCGCGCGCGGGCGCATGGTGGGTTCGGACGAATACCTGACCAAGCCGTTTACCAAAGATGCCCTGCTCAAAGCCGTACACGAACATGGTGTCGATAAGGCCGCCTAACACATTAAGCCGCAATAACCCCCTTACCGGAGCAAAAACATGGCTATCAGCCGCATACTCGTTGTGGATGACTCACCCACCGAACGTTTTTTCATATCCGACCTGCTGGTCAAGAACGGCTACCTGGTGAGCATGGCCGAAAATGGCGAAGAAGGCGTGGCGCAGGCCAAGCAAACCTTGCCAGACCTGATCATCATGGACGTGGTCATGCCTGGCATGAACGGCTTTCAGGCGACACGCGCCCTGTCCAAAGAAGATTCGACCAAGGATATTCCCGTCATTCTCTGCACCACCAAGGGGCAAGAAACCGACAAGGTCTGGGGTATGCGTCAGGGCGCACGCGCTTATCTGGTCAAACCGGTCAATCCGGACGACCTGTTGGGTCAAATCAAAACCCTGGGCTGAACGACGCTGAACCCATAGCATGGCACGCAAATTCAACCTCCGGCAGTTCCAGACCGACCTGTCCAAACGTATGCAGGCGGCGGCCGAATCACCGGCACTGGCCTCACGTCTGGGTTTCCAGGCAGCTGGCAAAAACTGGCTTTTGCCGCTTGATGACATCGAAGAAGTGCTGGCGGTACCGCCTGCCGAACCCATACCGGGAACGGTGGCCTGGTTTCGCGGCATCACCAATATTCGCGGCAACCTGTATGCGATCACCGACCTGACTGAATTCATGGTCGGCGCCCCCACCCAGGCAAACAACGATGCTCGCCTGCTGCTGGTACATCGCAAGCACGGCATCAATGCCGCTTTTCTGGTAGAGCGCGCGCTGGGTCTGCGACAGCTCGGGCAACTCACCGCGCAGCAACTACAGGACGCGCCCGCCTACGCGCAGGCAAGTTTTACTGATCAGGGCGGCACCCTCTGGCATGAACTGAATCTCGCCGGACTGCTCGCCAATCGCGTATTTTTATCTGTAGAAATACCGTCAAGTATTTGAGTGGAGACTTTTATGGCCAACCCCATCACCAAAATCAAAGGCCTGGCAGCACGCATGTCCAGCGCGGGCAAGGGAATCGGTTCAAAGGACCAGACCACCCTGATTGTGGAAAATCTGCGCAAACTTGCCGACCGGCCATCGGGCAAGGCTCCGCTGGTGGGTCATCTCCCCATCGAAAAACAGTATCTCTACACTGGCGGCACGCTGATCTTGGCATTGTTGCTGGCCGCAGGTTTCACCACCTATGGCATTATCAAATCCGGCAACCAGGCGCAATATCTGGACAGCGCAGGTCACGTCGGCATGTTGACCCAGCGCCTGCCCAGCCTGGCGCAACAGGCGGTGCAGGGCAACCCTGCGGCGTTCAAGGAATTCAACAAGGATCGTCTCGACTTTGCCAAGACGGTCAGGGAACTGCGCGACGGCAGCGGCAACGTCCCCGCCTCGCCGTTTGATGCCCAGCAGGTACTCAAGCGCATAGAAGCCACCTGGTCCAAACTGGAACCGCAGGCTGCACTCATCAATCAGAACGAAGCTCTGCTGATCAGCCTGAACAAAAGTATCGAAAAAATCTCCGCGCAATCCAACGACATGCTCGAGCTGACCGAGCAGCTTTCTGCGGCCTTGCTGCAAGGCGGCGCCAGCGCGAAAATCGTATCGCAGGCCAACCGGCTGGTGATGCTGACGCAGCGTATCGCCAAAAACGCCAATGCGCTGCAGGCCGCCGCCACCCCCAATCCGGCAACTTTCCTGCAGCTGGAAAAAGACGTAACCAGCTTTCGCGATATTGTAACGACTCTGGAAGAGTCCTCCGTTGGTAGTGCTTCCGGCATGTTGGATGACGTGGGCGATCAGACTGGCGACCTGGTTGAGTCTATCGGCGTCGTGCTATCCAACACCCCCGCCCTGGTCAAAACCAAGGGCGCGGCGCGCAACCTGTTTGAACAAAGCGACACCCTGCTCAAAGATGCCACCGAGCTGAGCCAGAAGTACAGCACCGCCGGAACGGTTTCATACGCGCTGGCCATCGTGCTGGCGCTGCTGGCAGTGGCGGCACTGGTGCTGCTGGGCATGATCAACATTAACGAAACCAAAAGTCGCGCCAGAAAAACCGAAGAGGAAAACCAGCGCAACCAGGAGGCCATCCTGCGGCTGATGGACGAACTGGGCGAACTGGCGGAAGGCAACCTGGCCATCAACGCCAGCGTGACCGAAGACATTACCGGCGCGATCGCCGACTCCATCAACTTCACCGTCGAGGAATTGCGCACGCTGGTGCGCGGCATCAACAACGCGACGGAACAGCTCAACACCGCCGCGCGCGATGCCGGGCAGGTTTCCGAACAGCTCACTGCCGCCTCCAGACGCCAGGCCGACGAAATCGAGAAAACCTCGCAAGCCGTGGTGGACATTTCCCAATCCGTGCAGCAGGTTTCCGACAACGCTGCCGAATCCGCCCAGGTGGCAAGCCAGTCGCTGGCCGCAGCCGAAAAAGGCCAGGCCGCCGTGCAGAACACGATTGCGGGGATGAACTCGCTGCGCGAGCAAATCCAGGAAACCTCAAAGCGAATCAAACGCCTGGGTGAATCCTCACAGGAAATCGGCGAAATCGTGGAACTGATTTCCGACATTACCGAACAAACCAACGTACTGGCGCTGAACGCCGCCATCCAGGCGGCCTCGGCAGGCGAAGCAGGGCGCGGCTTCTCGGTGGTTGCCGAAGAAGTGCAACGTCTGGCTGAACGCTCCGCCGAAGCAACCAAACAAATCGCCGCGATCGTTAAAACCATTCAGTCCGATACCCAGGATACGGTGGCGGCGATGGAAATTTCCACCCAGAGCGTGGTGGAAAACGCCCGCCTGACCGATGCCGCAGGACAGACCCTGAACGAAATCGGTCAGGTATCGAAGAAACTGGCCGAGCTGATTGACGGCATCTCCTCCGCCACCCAGAATCAGGCCAAGGCCACCGCGCAAGTGGCGGAAACCATGCAGGACATCCGCAACATTTCCATGCAAACCAGCGAAGGCACTCGGCAAACGGCGCAGTCGATCGGCGGTTTGTCCAACCTGGCCGAAACCCTTAAAGACTCGGTATCAGGCTTCAAACTGGCATAAGCCAAGTCGATGGAAGGACAGGCATGAGCGCAACACAGGACTTTGATACCGGGCCGCTGAACTGGGTACGCAAAGATATTGAAGCCGCACTGAACAACGCGGCCGACCGAGTGCGCGCCTTTGAAAGCGACCACAGCCTGGAAAATGCACTGCGGCTCGCACGCGACGAAGTACACAGGGTCACGGGCGCGTTACGCATGGTCGGACTGGAAGGCGCAACCAAAGTTGCCGGTGTGCTTGAAGACACTCTCGGTGGCATGGCCGACCAATCCATTGCCGCAGACAACAGCCAGACCCGGGTACTACTGAACGCCCTTGAAGCCCTGCTGAAATGGGTGGGCCGCATGGCTGATGGGCGCGGCGAAGGTGAATTGGCATTATTCCCGGCCTACCGCAGCCTGCGCGCGATGCTTGGCGAAGAGCAGGTATTCGAGGGAGAACTGTTTTTTCCCAGCCTGAGAATCCAGCGTCCGGCCAATCTACCCGACATCACCCAGGATGAACTATCGCAACGGGTAAAAGCCGCGCGCTCCGACTTTCAGCGCGGCTTGCTGGCTTTCCTGCGCAACGTCAAGCCAGATGCCGGGCTTTCCGCCATGCGCCGCGCCCTGGCCGAGGTTGAGTCTTGCGCTCCCTCGCCCGCCTCACGCGCCTTCTGGTGGGCATGCGCCGGTTTCGTGGACGCCCTGCAAAACAAGGGTATCGAACCCGACTTCAACGTCAAGCAGCTGCTCGCCCGGGTTGATTTGCAGATGCGCCGCCTGATGGAGGGATCACCGCAAGTCGCCGAACGGCTGATGCGTGACGCCCTGTTCTTTGTTGCCACCAGCAAAGCATTGGGCGCTGAGTCGCAAGCCGTGCGCGCTGCATTCGCGCTGGACAAATACATCCCCAGGCAGCCCCTGCTCAGTGCCGAGCAGGCCGCGCGACTCAAACCGGTCATGCTATCACTCAAGGAAACGCTGACCGAGGCACGCACACTCTGGAACAATTACTCCGAAGGCAATAGCGAATCCCTGCCCCAGTTTGAGGTCACTACCGGACGGCTTTTTACCCAGGCCGGGGCATTGAACATTTCTTCACTTGGGGGGCTGATCAGCGAAGTGCACGATACCGCGCTGGCCATGCGCAAACTCGACCCTACACTGCATCAAGCCGCACAACTGGAAATCGCCACCACGCTGCTATTCCTGCAAAACTGCATCGACACCGAAGAAGTGCTGGAAGCCTCTTTCGCCGCGCGCGCGCAAAGCCAGGTCAGGCGCCTGTCTTCCGCGCGTGCCGGACATGCCGAGTCCGACGCGACCGACCTGCTGGACGAGACCGCCAGAAAAGCCGCCGAACACGCATTGTTTGCCCAGCTCGGCAAAGAAATCACCAGCAGCCTGCAGCAAATCGAGGAGATTCTCGATACTTTCTTCCGTGATCCGGACGCACGCGACGGCTTGACCTCATTGTCGTCGCTCGCCGCCCAGGTACAAGGCGCGCTCGCCATTCTCGATCAGCCTGACGCGGCACAATTGCTGCAAAGCGCCATCGACACCATGCGCCCTTATATGCTGGAAGGCACGCCGTCAGACGCGGAAAAAACCCGCAGCGCAGATGCCATTTCCAGCCTGGGGCTGTTTGTAACCGCCCACCTTGCCGGGCGCGAGGATGCCGCGCGCATTCTCCACCCAGCCCAGGTCATGTTCGGGCTGGTCGTGCCAGACACCCATGAAGATGAAGAACAGACCGTAGAAGCCGGCCTGGCCTCGCGCTACAGCAGCATTGCCGCTGCCTACCTGGAGTGGCAGGACAAGGGCGGGGAGGAAGCGCGAAAAAAGTGCCTGGCGGCCCTGAGTGAACTGGGACATGACGCCGACCTGATTGCCGACGTCCAGCTCAAGTCCGCCTCGGCCGCCATCCTGCAAACACTGCGCGAGCAAACCACCCCCGACGCCGCACTATCCAGCCAGATAGCCGCGCTCACCAGCATCGAAATACCGCCGCCAGCGGCAGCCGAAGTCCTTGTCACACAACTGCCCGACACGACTGCGATTGAAGACACAACAGCGGAAGACATAGTCGCGCTTGAACAAGACAGCGTGCAGCACGACGCTGTTGCTGAAATTGACATTGATGAAAACGCTGATGAGATCGCAGCAGAGCCATCAGTAACCGACATCATCACAGCAGCTGAGTCCGCCCCGGAACCGGAGCCTGCCTCCAGCCCGAAACCGCCCATCAGCGAAACAGCGGCAGACCTGGTCATGCCGACAGAGCAGGCGCCCCACCCGGCAGAACCCATACCAGCTGCACCGCCAGCGCCGACACAATCCGCCGACACCAGCGCGATTGATGCCGAATTGCTGGACATCTTCCTCGAAGAAGCCGAGGAAGTGCTGGGCAACCTGTCCGCCGCAACCGAGAACTGTGCAGCCAGCGCCGACGATCGCGACAGTCTGACCATCATCCGGCGCGCCTTCCATACGCTCAAGGGCAGTGGCCGCATGGTCGGCCTGAGCGAATTTGGCGAAGCAGGCTGGGGCATGGAGCAACTCCTGAACGGCTGGCTGGCCGCCGAGAAAACGGCCAACGCCGAGTTGCTGGCAATCGTGCGCCGGGCGCATCTCTTGTTTGTAGAGTGGGTGGCCGCGCTAAGGGACAACGCCAATGCCTGGCTCGACTACCATCCGCTGCTCGCAGACGCTGCAGGCCTCGGCCTGGCCGTGCAAGAAAAACCTGCTACGCCGTCACCTGTCAGCGCGCCCGCAGAAATTTGTATTGGCGATGTCTGCCTCTCTCCAGGACTGTATGACGTATTCAAGGCCGAATCCGCACAGTGGGCAGGCACGCTGGAAGAAGAAAGCCAGCGTCTGACCCTGGCGCAACCCGTGCAAGTCAGCGAAACCGCCCGCCGGGGCGTGCATACCCTGGCCGGGATTGCCGGCACTACCGGCTTCACACCCTTGTCGGAACTCTCTGCTGCGGTAGAAAACTACTTCCGCCGTCTGGAACTGGCTCCCGTTCCAGATACGGAACTGCCCGTATTGCAGAACGCCCTGGCTGAAATTTGCGGCATGATCCGCCAGATTCACGCAAGCACGGCGCCCCAGCCCGCCCCGGCATTGCTCGAACAGCTGAACGCCCTGCCCGCGCCAGCACAGGCAGCGCCCGCGATAGAAATCGTCACGCCCGAAGCCACCGGCACGATAGAAATAGCGGCAATCGAAACCGCGTATCCGGAAACGCCACAACCCGCCGAGCCTGCGCCTGAAACAGCTGTTGAGCCTGTTGAAACCGAAGCCATATCCATACAGACGCAGAGCGAGCCGCCAGCCGAAACAGCGACCGCGCCTGCCGACGAAATCTCACTACAAGACATGATCGAACAGGCGCGCAAAGCGAACGCGCCGGTATTCGAACAGCGTCAGGTGCAAGACGAACTGGATGAAGTGCTGTTGCCCATCTTTCTGGAAGAGGCCGAAGCACTGGTACCGGAAGCCGCCGACGCTTTGCGCAACTGGAAGAACAGCCCGGCCAGCGCCGATGCCCCTTCCGCGCTGCGGCGCGTACTGCACACCATCAAGGGTTCTGCACGCATGGCTGGCGCCATGCGCCTTGGCGAACTCACCCACATCATGGAATCGCGCGTCATTGCCGTGCTGGAAGGCCAGGCCGAAGCCAACAACGCCATGCACGAAGCCTTGCAGGACGAATTTGACCGCATGGCCGACGCCATCGACCGCCTGAAATCCGGCACTCCGAATGCCGCTGCCGCACACACCGCTACCGCGCACGTCGCCACCGAGGTGGCCGATACCGAAGTCATCATTAGCGAAGTCGCCACCGGCTCGCAGGACATCGACCAGGCCGGCCTTAACCAGGCTGCGCCAGCCGCCGCACAGTTTGCCGCAGAAGCCACACCCGCACGCGAAGCGCCCACCTTGCGCGTGCGTGCGGACTGGGTCGATCGCATGGTTAACCAGGCGGGTGAAGTCGCTATCGCGCGTTCACGCATCGAGAGCGAAATGTTCGCCCTCAAACGCCAGGTGACGGAATTGTCCGAAGCCCTGCGGCGCCTGAAAGATCACCTGCGCGAAGTGGAAATCCAGGCCGAATCGCAAATGCAGGCCACCTTCCAGAGCCAGACTGGCGACGAACATTTCGACCCGCTGGAATTCGACCGCTTTACCCGCTTCCAGGAAGTCACCCGCTTCATGGCCGAAAGCGTGCACGACGTTTCCACTGTCCAGCAAAACCTGTCCATTCAGCTGGGCGAGGCCGATGCCGCGCTGCTGCAGCAGTCGCGCATTAACCGCGAACTTCAGCAAAACCTGCTGCGCGTGCGCATGGTGCCGCTCTACAGCGTGTCCGAGCGCCTGTATCGCGTGGTGCGGCAAGCTGCGCGCGATGCCGGCAAACGCGCCCAGCTCGACATCAGCGGCGGCGATCTGGAACTGGATCGCGGCGTGCTGGAAAAAGTTGTCGCCCCGCTGGAACACTTGTTGCGCAATGCTATCGCCCACGGCCTGGAATCTCCCGAAGCGCGCATCGCCGCCAACAAAGCGGAATTTGGCGAAGTGCAGCTTGGCGCGCGCCATGAAGGCAACGAAATGGTGCTGACCATCAAAGATGACGGGGTCGGCCTCAATCTGGCGCGTATCCGTGAAAAGGCCACCGCGCAAGGGCTTTTGACCGAAGGCGTGGAGCCGAGCGAGGCTCAGTTGGCGCAGATGATTTTTGTTGCGGGTTTCACCACCGCTCAGGAAGTCACCCAGCTCTCCGGGCGCGGCGTCGGCATGGATGTAGTGAAGAACGAAATAGCCAGCCTCGGCGGGCGCATAGAAATTGCCACCGAAAGCGGCAAGGGCGTCACCTTCACCATCTACCTGCCGCTGACCCTGGCGGTCACCCAGGCGGTCATGATTCACTCCAACAGGCATGACTTCGCCCTGCCCGCCACGCTGGTGCAGCAGGTGCAAGAACTCAAGCCCGAACAGCTTGCTGCCGCCATGCAGGCGGGCGCAATCGAATGGCGTGGCAATCGCTATCCGCTGTTCTACCTGCCCCATTTGCTGGGTCAGTACGAGGCGGTACACGAAATCCAGCGTTACAACCCCATTGTGCTGATGAAGAGCGGCAGCGCATATGCCGCGCTATTGGTCGATTCGGTAGCTGGCACGCGCGAAATCGTGGTCAAAAACATCGGTCCGCAACTGTCCCGCGTCACCGGCATAGCCGGTGCCACTGTGCGCGGTGACGGCAAGGTGGTGCTGATTCTCAACCCGGTGCCGCTGGCCATGCGCGCCCTGCAGGCCCAGGCCGCGTCAGATGGCGCGCCGCCAAGAGAAGTCAGCACACCGGCTCCCGCAGCGCCGACTCAACAGGCTCCGCTGGTGCTGGTGGTGGATGATTCGCTGACTGTGCGCAAGATCACTACGCGTCTGATGAACCGTGAAGGTTACCGCGTGGACACCGCGAAAGACGGTGTGGATGCGCTGGAGAAAATGCAGGACATCATGCCCGACGTGGTTTTGCTGGATGTGGAAATGCCGCGCATGGATGGCTTCGAGCTGGCGCGGGTGATGCGCAATGACGCCAGGCTCAGGCACGTCCCCATCATCATGATTACCAGCCGCACTGCTGACAAACACCGCAACCACGCCATCGAAATCGGCGTCAATGTCTATCTGGGCAAGCCATTCCAGGAAGCCGTACTACTGGGACACATTGCCGACCTGCTGGGCGAACGGGCGCTGATCTCGCTATAAGCGCAACTGCAAGACCTGCAACAAAACGGACAGCCTGCGCTGCCCGTTTTGTTTTCTGCCTGGCCTTGTCGGTTCAGTGCGGTGTCGTCCAGTCCACCAGCCCGCTATAAGCCGTCAGCAGCACAACGCCGCCAAATATGATGCGGTACCAGGCAAACACCGTGTAATCGTGGCGGCTGACAAATTTAATCAGCGTGCGCACAGCGATCAACGCGCTGGCAAACGCCGCCAACCCGCCAACCACAAACAAGGGGATATCCCCCGCATCAAACAAGTGCCAATTCATGTAAAAATCGTAGGCAGTTGCCATCAGCATGGTTGGCACGGCGAGAAAGAACGAGAACTCCGCCGCAGTCTTGCGCGACAACCCCAGAAACAGCCCGCCAATAATCGTCGCGCCCGAGCGTGAGGTTCCCGGAATCATCGCCAGCGCCTGGGCGAATCCCACCCCCAATGCACGCCGCCAGTCCAGATCGTCCAAGGTCGGCGTACTGATTGCGTGTTTTCTGCGCTCCGCCCATAGAATCAGCACACCGCCTATCACCAGGGCAGAAGCAACAACCAGCGGGTTGAACAGATAGTATTTGATCTCGTGGTAGAACAAAAAACCCAACACAGCGGCTGGCAAAAAACCCGCCAGCAAATTCAGCGCCAGCCGCCGCGATGCGGGCTCCGTGGTCAGGGTTGCCGCCGTATGGCCAAGTTTGACGCGATATTCGTACACCACCGCCAAAATCGCCGCCAGCTGGATGGCGATTATGAACACTTTGGCCTTTTCTCCATTGAAATCCAGCAGCTGGCCGACCAAGATGAGATGCCCGGTACTGGAAATGGGCAGGAACTCGGTCAGACCTTCCACTATCCCCATCAGCAGGGCTTTGAGTAACAGTTCTATATCCATGGGCGTAAAAAAACGCGCGGACACCCCGCGCGTTTCAATGATACCCGGAATTTGCCCGCCATTAGCCCGGATATTTCACCAGGTCGCGGGATGATGGCAAGGCAATTTGCGAGCAGATTTGTGCATCCCGCGCCAGGCCAATAGCCGAGTCTAGTGGCGCGAAGCGGGGACGCGAAGATGCCGCAAATCAACCGCCAGCAACCGCGAAGGCTGACAGCACAAAATGGTTTGCCGCCTTGTATCCTGCAAAACCTGCGCCCATGCGCTTACGCACAAAATTCCGGGCCGGCCTGATGAAATATCCGGGTTATGTGCGGGTTTTCTCCTGCGGTGCTGGCGGTATGCGCTCGGGTGTAGCTGGAAACGCGCGCACCAGCTCGCGCTCGATTTCATCCAGCAGAACTTCCATCATGCCAAAGCCCCTGGCTCGCAACCGTTCACCGATTTCACGCGCGCGCGCAGCGGTTTCCGGGGCAGGCAAGTAAGCCTGACCACGCGCCGCAGCACGCGCTGCCTGCCGCGCCTCACCCATGAAAAACCGCACTTCATCGGGTGAAACCATCTCGCGCAGCATGAACTCCGGCGCGCCCACGAAAGCCGGTGGCGCGGGTGGCACAGGTTCCGCCTGCGCCAAGCCCACCCAGCCCAGCAAACACCCCGCCACAACAATCCGCTTCATGTTCAGACTCCAGTCGTCATATCACACCATCTATGACCGCACTATAGTCTGCAAAGCTCCGGTGGCCACGCGCTTTTCACGCTAATTTACAAAACGCATCAGCCCGCGTCCTAATGGGTTATCCGGGCTCAACGCATACTCAACGCCATCCAGAACATGCGCCGCACAAACTCGGCTTTTTGCGCATTCATCTCGCGACTATTGCCCGTGGCCGCCAACTTGGTGGATGCAGTTTTCTGTGCCTTGCCGGATTCGGTCTTGGGTGCAGGCTGATTGACGCCCACGCGGTCAAACTCGCCCATGGAATACGCCACTGCGCTATTCAGGTCGGCCGCCATCGCGCCGCCGTTCATGCCCAATGCCAGAACGCCTGCCATAACAAGTTTGTTGATCGCTTTCATGATGTGCTCCTTCGCTGTATTGACGATGCGAAGCTTAGGGAAGCGGCAGCATGAAAATTAGCAACCAGGTTCCAACCAGGACGGCAAACCTGGCTGGCAAACCGGGGCAGCCAACCGCGTGCCCCAACCCGGTTGGTGTTGTTTTTGCTTCAGAAAACCATAATCAGGGTCGTAAGGGAGTAGTACCCAAGGAATTGAGCAGCAAGGAAAACGCCATGTCATACCTGAACAGCAAGTGGAAGGAATACAACGCCCAGCCGCTGCGTCCGCGCAGCTACCTCAACCAACGCGAGTTCGAGGCCGACTGGGTGGGCAGATTGCGCCGCCGCTACCGCATTTCGCAAGAAGCGCTGGCCGCCCTGATGGCCGTGTCGGTGACAACGGTGCAGAACTGGGAAAACCCGGTATCGAAAAAAGCCATCGCCACACACAACCAGGATCGCCTGCGTGACATCGAGCGCGACCTGTGGATCAAAGCGCACGTCACCCTGCTCAATCCCTGCCCGCCCACCATCCGCGCCCTGTACGACCTCATGTGTACTGGCCGTGACGAAAGCGCGCAAGGCTTGGCCGAACACTTCGTCAGCAGCATCGGACACGGCGACCCCGAGCGCGCCCGCCTGTTGCACTGGGCCAGCCTCACCTACAGCATCACCGACCCCGCCTCGCACAAGGCCCGCCTGTACCAGCAAGAAGCGCTGAAAGCACTGGGCGGCAAAGAAACCGGCCATAGCGATGCCCGCCTCTCCGCCGCCATCGAAAACGAAATCATCGGCTACCAGTTTGAAATGCTCATGCAGGCCGCCGCCGGATCAGACCGCAGCCAGCAGGCCCGCGAGCTCATGCAAGCCTGCGAACGCCTCTACGCCCGCGACCAACAACCCGCTTATCTTTGGAACGCATTGGAAGTCGCCTGCCGCGCCGAACTGCCACAGGAAGACGTGTTCCGCCTCACCGGAATGCTGATGGAAGTCCTCGGCGCAGACATCGTGCAACGACGCATCGAAGCGGAAACCCCCTTCGCCGCCGCGCGTGCAGTTCTGAAAACCAGCCAGGCCCACTGAGGAGACGTCCATGAAACGACTC
>CAYTZP010000021.1:23510-31456 GCA_964442685.1 uncultured Thiobacillus sp. | reverse complement strand
AGAGTTTCGCCCGCGCCGCGCTCATACACGCGCAGCTTGATGTGGCCACGATCGAGAATCTGCATGAAACCGGCATTGACCCGCTGCGGAAAGCGCGGGTAACGTTCGATCAATGGCCCCTGTGTTGCCACAGGGGCGGTGTCTACATCGCTGACTACTTGTACGGCATGGGGGTTGCCCATTGAGAGGGCGCTGATGGTAATTGTGGTGCCGTCCACATCCAGCGCATAGGTCAGCCCGCGTGCGGGCGCATCGAAAGGAATGTCCGCCGGTTCAAAACGCGGTGCGCCCATGTTGACGGTGACGCGGCCGTCGGCTTCCAGGCGTGGCTGGATCAGGCCGCTTTGGGTTTCCACGGTAATGGCGGTTTTGCTGGTGAGTTTTTTGTCCACCACAAAGCGGACAAAACAGCGTGCGCCGTTGCCGCATTGCTCCACCTCGCCGCCGTCGGCATTAAAAATGCGGTAACGAAAGTCGGCTTGCGGGTTTTGTGCGGATTCCACCAGTAAAAGTTGATCGCAGCCCACGCCAAAGTGGCGGTCGGCAATGGCGCGAATCTGCGCCGCGTTTAACTCGACGCGCTGGTTAATGCCGTCGAGCACGACAAAATCATTGCCCGCGCCATGCATTTTGGTGAAGTGCAGTTTCATGTGTTTGTCCGGAAATCGAGTCTAATCATAAAACGCCGGATCGGCTTTGTCTGGCCGGGTTTTGAAGCGTCGATGTGTCCACAGGTACTGCTCCGGCATTTCGCGGATGCGATCTTCAATGAATGCATTCATGCGCCGGGTGTCGGCTTCGATATCGTCGCTGGGGTAATTTTCCCAGGCGGGGTAGAACTTCAGCACATAGCCTTGCCCGCCCGGCAGTTGGCGGGTGACGGCGGGCACCACTTTCGCGCGCGCGACTTTGGCCAGGCGCGACAGTGCGGGCACGGTGGCGGCGGGAATGCCAAAGAAGGGCACGAAAATGGATTCTTGCCGCCCGTAGTCAAGGTCGGGCGAGTAGTGCAGCGGGATGCCTTGCTGCAAGTGTTTGATCAGCGGGCGTATGCCTTCGTGCCGCGTAACCAGGCGCGTGGGCGTAAAACGCGTGCGCGAGTGCAGGATGTAGCGGTCGGCCACGGCGCTGCGCGTGGGGCGATACATGTTGGCGAGTAATTTATCCATGGACAGGCGCGTGCCGCCCATGTCGATGCCAACAAAATGTGGCACCAGCAAAATCAGCGGCTGCCCGTCATGTTGTGCCAGATGTTCTGCGCCTTCGATACGGAACAATGCCTTCATGCGCCGGGCAGATGCCCAGATCAACAGGCCATGCTCAAGTGCCGCGCGTACACTGGCCTGAAGGTTGCGGCGCACCAGTTGTTGAATTTCGGCGCGGGGCTTTTCCGGAAAGCAGCGTTGCAGATTGCGCTCGGCCACTTGCCTGCGTTGCGCGGTAAAACCCCAGGCCAGCCAGCCCAGTGTGTTGCCAATGAATGCTTGCATGGACAGCGGCAGCCAGTGGAACAGCCACAGCAAAGCAAAGCCTGCATGGGTGAACAGCGCCGCATACCAGCTGGCTTGTTTGCGGCGAGGTGCGCCGGGTTTGCGCGGCTTCATGCGGCCGGGGTCTCGGGCGGCGGTTCGGCCTCGCCGGGCTTTTTATACCGCGCGTAGCCCCACATGTATTGCGCGGGAAATTTGCTGGCAACGCGCTCGACTTCCTTGTTCAACAGGGCGGCAGCTTCGACGCGGTCTTTGGGCAAGGCGGTTTGCAGCGGATCAAAATGGATGCGGTAGCCGCGCCCCCAGGACAGACGTTCGGCATACACCATCAAGGGAATCGCACCCGTGGTGTTCAGCAGCCGCACGGTCATGGTGGGGGTGTAGGCCCAGCGGCCAAAGAACGGCGCCCATACGCCATCGCCCTGCGTAGCCACCTGATCCGGCAGCACGCCAATGGCCTCGCCGCGCCGCAATGCGCCCAGCAGGGCTTTTACGCCGGAGAGATCAGTCGGCACCAGTTTGGCCTGTCCGCGTTCGCGGCCTTTTCGCATGAGGTCGTCCACAAAAGGCTGGCGTGCGGGTTTGTACATGGCGGTAAACGGCTGGCGGTAAGCGATGTAGAGATTGATGATTTCCCAACAACCGATGTGCGGTGCAATCACCACCACGCCCTTGCCCGCCTGCATGGCGGCTTCAAAATGCGCCCAGCCCGGGGTGTCGCGCACCATTTTCACCACGCTGCGGTGGGATCCGAGCCAGATGGCGGTGAGTTCCAGTATGCCTTTGCCGGTTTCGCCGATGATTTGACGCAACAGTTTTGGGTGTTTGGCTTCCAGCCCGCTTTGCGCAAGGTTGCTGCGCAGACGTTGCTGATGGCGGCCAGGTGCCAGCCAGATCAGCCAGCCCAACAGCAAACCCAGGCCATGCAATAGCGGCAGGGGCAAGAGCGAGAGCAGGCGCAGGGGCAGTAATTTCATGCGGGTTGACGGGGAAGGGCTTGAGGTTGCAGAATGCAACCAGCCGCCGGGTTAATCCAGACAACTTGCGGGCGGGGTAAAAATACAGCTAAAGCGTCGAGGCTCGAACCACCCCCTGAGCCATTCGCGCTGTTCAACAGGGGGGATTCAGGAGTCATCATGCAGGAATATATTTTTACTTCAGAGTCGGTATCCGAAGGCCATCCGGACAAGATGGCCGATCAGATTTCCGACGCCATTCTGGATGCGATTCTAACCCAGGACAAACATGCGCGCGTGGCGTGCGAAACGCTGCTGACCACCGGTCTGGTTGTGGTGGCGGGCGAAATCACCACCAATGCCGTGGTGGATTACACCAAGGTGGCGCGCGAAACCATCAAGCGCATCGGCTTTGATAGTTCTGATGTTGGCTTTGATTACCACACCTGCGCGGTGATGACCGCCATTGGCAAGCAGTCGGCTGATATTGCTCAGGGCGTGAACGAGGGCGAGGGTCTGTTCCTCGATCAGGGCGCGGGCGATCAGGGCTTGATGTTCGGCTACGCCTGCAATGAAACCCCGCAGCTCATGCCGCTGCCGATTTACCTTTCTCACCGTTTGACGCAAAGACAGTCCGAATTGCGCAAGGATGGCCGCCTGCCCTGGCTGCGTCCGGATGCCAAATCGCAGGTCTCGGTGCGCTATGTGGATGGCAAACCCCAGCATATCGACACTGTGGTGCTGTCCACCCAGCACAATCCGGAAATCTCCCACGCCCAACTCACTGAAGCGGTGATCGAGGAAATCATCAAGCCGGTGTTGCCCAAAGACATGCTGAATGGCGACACCCGCTATCTGGTCAATCCTACCGGGCGTTTTGTGGTGGGCGGCCCAATGGGCGATGCGGGCCTGACTGGCCGCAAGATCATCGTCGATACCTATGGCGGCGCGGCGCCGCATGGCGGCGGCGCATTTTCCGGCAAGGATCCGTCCAAGGTTGACCGTTCAGCCGCCTACGCTGCCCGCTACGTGGCCAAAAATATTGTCGCGGCAGGGCTGGCCGAGCGTTGCCTGGTGCAGGTCAGTTATGCCATTGGCGTGGCGCAGCCGACTTCGCTGATGGTCGATACCTACGGGACTGGCAAGGTTAGTGAGCACAAACTTGCGGAGCTGGTGCGCGCGCATTTTGACCTGCGTCCCAAGGGTATTATCAATATGCTCGACCTGTTGCGCCCGATCTACACCCGCACTGCCAGTTACGGCCACTTCGGCCGCGACGAGCCGGAATTTACCTGGGAAGCGACGGATAAAGCCGCCGCATTGCGCGCTGCCGCCGGTTTGTAATGCGCAAGCCCGAATTTCGGGGAATGACCGGGTTCTGATAGAATCCGGCCACTTAAAATTTAATGCACACAAGGAATTATCATGGCCGAACGTAAACGTACCCGCCGCAACACCCTGGAACGCCGCTGCCTGTCCAAGGCATTCAAGCGTCTGTTCATGGGCTCTTCCAAGACCGTGTTCAAGATGCTGGAAGGCGTCAAGCCGACCAAGGCCAAGATGGGTGATCGTAACGCCCGTTAAGCTGTTACAGTTAGCTATCATGTAGTTCCTGCCGCCGGTTTGATGCTGGCGGCATATCTCCGAGGAGCGTTGCATCCCGCCCATGCCAGGCTTGTCCAGGCATCTGCGGGTCAGGCTCGGAGAGGGTGGAAAACCACCTGTTTCAACGGCGCTCACGTTTTCTTTTTTGTGTAATCGTTTACAGAAAGGAGGCGTGATGAACGCCCAATCCAATTCTTCCAGCAATAGCTCTACTCAAGATTTCATCGTTGCCGATTTGTCGCTGGCCGACTGGGGACGCAAGGAAATCGCCATTGCCGAAACCGAGATGCCCGGCCTCATGGCCATCCGCGAGGAATACGCGGCTGCGCAACCTTTGCGCGGCGCGCGCATTACCGGCAGTCTGCACATGACCATCCAGACCGCAGTGCTGATCGAAACCCTGCAAGCACTGGGCGCCGAAGTGCGCTGGGCGTCGTGCAATATCTTCTCCACGCAAGACCATGCTGCTGCTGCCATTGCCGCGACAGGTACGCCGGTGTTTGCGGTCAAGGGCGAAACCCTGACGGAATACTGGGACTACACCCATCGCATTTTTGAGTGGGCGGATGGCGGCTATTCCAACATGATTCTGGATGACGGCGGCGACGCCACCCTGTTGCTGCATCTGGGTGCGAGAGCCGAAGCCGATCAGGCGGTGCTGAATCATCCCACCAGCGAGGAAGAGCGCGTGCTGTTCGCGTCCATCAAGGCCAAGCTCGCCACGGATAAAACCTGGTACTCCACCCGTCTGGCGCACATCAAGGGTGTCACCGAAGAAACCACCACCGGCGTGCATCGCCTGTACCAGATGCACGAACGTGGCGAGTTGAAATTCCCGGCCATCAACGTCAACGATAGCGTGACCAAATCCAAATTCGACAACCTCTACGGCTGCCGTGAATCGCTGGTGGACGGCATCAAGCGCGCGACCGACGTGATGGTGGCTGGCAAGATCGCCGTGGTGGCAGGCTATGGCGACGTGGGCAAGGGCTCGGCACAAGCCCTGCGTGCTTTATCCGCGCAAGTCTGGATTACCGAGATCGACCCCATTTGCGCGCTGCAAGCCGCAATGGAAGGCTATCGCGTCGTCACCATGGATTACGCGGCAGACAAGGCGGATATTTTCGTCACCGCCACCGGCAATTTCCACGTCATTACCCACGACCACATGGCCAAAATGAAAGACCAGGCCATCGTCTGCAATATCGGGCATTTCGACAATGAAATCGACGTCGCGGGCATCGAGCAATATCAGTGGGAAGAAATCAAGCCGCAGGTTGATCACGTCATCTTCCCGGATGGAAAACGCATCATCCTGCTGGCCAAAGGCCGTCTGGTAAACCTTGGTTGCGCCACCGGCCATCCGTCTTATGTGATGTCGTCCTCTTTTGCCAACCAGACCCTGGCTCAAATCGAGCTGTACAGCCAGCACCACAAGTACCCGGTGGGTGTGTACACCCTGCCAAAACACCTGGATGAGCATGTGGCACGCTTGCAGTTGCGCAAACTCAATGCGCAATTGACCGAGCTGTCCGACCAGCAGGCCGCCTACATTGGCGTGGCCAAGAGTGGGCCGTACAAGGCCGACCATTACCGGTACTAAGCCATGAACACGCCAATCAGCATCGAGTTCTTCCCACCCAAAACGCCGGAAGGCATGGACAAGTTGCGTGCAGCGCGCAACCAGCTTGCCGCGCTGAAACCGGAATTCTTCTCCGTGACCTTCGGTGCAGGCGGATCAACCCGCGACCGCACACTGGAAACCGTGCTGGAAATCCAGCGCGAAGGCTTTGAAGCTGCACCGCATTTGTCCTGTATCGGTTCGACCAAGGACGACATTCGCGCCATCCTGCAAACTTATCGGCAGCATGGTATCAAGCGCATTGTCGCCTTGCGCGGCGATCTGCCTTCCGGCATGGCCGAGCCCGGCGAGCTGCGTTATGCCAGTGAACTGGTGGCCTTCATTCGTCAGGAAACCGGAGGCAGCTTCAAGCTCGAAGTGGCGGCCTATCCGGAGATTCATCCGCAAGCCAAAAACGCGCCGGACGACCTCAGACATTTTGCCGACAAGATGAAAGCGGGCGCGAATTCCGCCATCACCCAGTACTTCTTCAATGCCGACGCCTACTTCAGGTTTGTCGATGAAGCGCGTGCGCTGGGTGTGCAAGCACCCATCGTGCCGGGCATCATGCCCATCGGCAACTTCTCGCAACTGGCGCGTTTCTCGGATGCCTGTGGTGCGGATATTCCACGCTGGATTCGCAAGCGCATGGAAGCCTATGGTGATGACAGCGCATCCATTCGCGAATTTGGGCTGGATGTGATCACGGCCATGTGCGAACGCCTGCTGGCGGGCGGCGCACCTGCGCTACATTTTTACGCCATGAACCAGGCTGGGTTGACGCTGGAAATCTGCAAGCGATTGAAACAGTAAAAGCGATTCTTGTCCGCGAAGGACGCGAAGATACGCAAAGGTAAAAAAATGCCCGGCATTCATGCCGGGCATTTTTATTGAGCTTTATTTTTTTCGTGTCTCATCGCGTCCTTCGCGGATCAATGTTTATGGACTGATTTATTTGTCCAGCACGCTGCGCACGGCTTTCAGGCAGAAGTCCACATTCTCCTGTTTGGCGGAATGTCCCATCAGCCCGATGCGCCAGACTTTTCCTGCCAGTGCGCCGAGACCGGCGCCGATTTCCAGATTGAACTCCGTCAGCAGTTTGCCGCGCGCGGCGGCATCATCCACGCCTTCTGGAATCCACACAGAATTCAATTGCGGCAGGCGGGCGTTTTCTTCCACCACGAATTTCAGCCCCATGCTTTCCAGACCGGTCTTGAGCTGCTCGTGCATGGCGCGGTGGCGTGTCCATGCGTTTTCCAGACCTTCTTCGGACAGGATCACCAGGGCTTCGTGCAGGCCGTATAAGGGATTGATCGGCGCGGTGTGATGATAGGTGCGCTTGCCGGCAGATTGCCAGTAGCCCAGCACCAGATTCAGATCCAGAAACCAGCTTTGCACGGCGGTCTTGCGGGCTTTGACCTTTTCAATCGCACGCTCGGAGAACGTCACGGGCGACAGACCCGGCGTGCAGGACAGACATTTCTGGCTGCCGGAGTAGGCGGCATCGATGCCCCACTCATCAATCAAAACCGGCGTGCCGCCCAGCGAGGTCACACAATCCATGATGGTGAGCGCGCCGTGCTTTTGCGCCAGCGCGGCTAGAGACTTGGCATCGCTTTGCGCGCCGGTGGAAGTTTCGGCGTGGACGAAAGCCAGCACCTTGGCATCGGGATTGTCCTTGAATGCCTGCTCGACCTTGGCCACCGTCACCGGCTTGCCCCAATCGTCTTCCACCACCACCGGCACGCCGCCGGTGCGCTTGATGTTTTCCAGCATCCGTCCGCCAAACACGCCGTTGATGCAGACGATGACCTTGTCGCCCGGTTCCACCAGATTGACGAAACACATTTCCATGCCTGCGGAACCGGGCGCGGAAACCGGGAAAGTCAGTGGATTGTTGGTCTGGTAGGCATAGCGCAACAGGCTTTTGATCTGCTCCATCATGTCCTGGAACGCGGGGTCCAGATGGCCGATGGTGGGGCGCTGCATGGCATCCAGAATGCGCTGCGACACGTCGGACGGGCCAGGACCCATGAGAACGCGCTTGGGTGGGATGAAGGCGGGGATGTGAGGGTTGGCGATAGGCATGATGTTTTCTGGAACGGTGGCTTAAACAATAATCCCGAGTATTTTACTCGGGATATGGTTGGTCGTCGACCATAGGGGATGAATGGTGCGGATTCGTGTGAGGTACCGAGCCCTCTCCTTAGAGGAGAGGGGCAGGGGTGAGGGCGCGACGATGTGTCCAGAGCAAAGAGCGAATGTTTATCAAAG
>CAYTZP010000021.1:3414-23410 GCA_964442685.1 uncultured Thiobacillus sp. | reverse complement strand
GGGCGCGACGATGTGTCCAGAGCAAAGAGCGAATGTTTATCAAAGGCCGTTTGGCCGAGGGTTGCCCGGCGGCAAGTTCCTTTTCTTGTCTTGCCAAGAAAGTAACCAAAGAATCGCTCCCCGCTTCGCTGCACCTTCGGCGTGAACCTCGGCTGAGCCCTTGAATTGGGCGGCTGCGGAACTCGCGCTACGCGCTCAAACAGTCCTCGCCGACATCCCCCAATTCAAGGACTCACCCGAGGCAGCTCAGAGGGGAAATTTCCAACCCAACCTGGCATCCCAACCCACACTCCCGTCTGCGTGGCCGCGGACAGAAGCCGGAGGGCGGAACAACGCGGCGCAGGATGTCTGAGCCCCGCTCACTTCTGGAATCAAGTCAAAGCGGGGCGAGTTCTGCGCCACCCGCCTGGAGGCTTCTGTTCAAGGGAACCCGAAGGGCCGCGCAGCCGGGTCGTCTTCTTTTGGTTCCTTTTCTTGACGAAGCAAGAAAAGGAACTTGCCGCCGGGCAACCCCCGGCCAAACGGATTTGGCTATAAGTGGAAATTTTCGAGGTAGGCACATCGTCGCGTCCTCACCTTACCCCTCACCCAGAGAGGGGTAGGTCGTTTTCCGTTTTGAAACGGGAGCCTACGCCGGTGGCGTTCCCATAATCGACTTCATTGCGGTGCTCAAACTGGCAAACAGTTTGGGATGCAATTTCTCTTGCTCGGCCAGCATTTGCTTCATGGCATATCTTTGCTGCGGCTTGGCGAAACAGGCCGGGCAGTTCTCGAAAATAACCGGCAGCCCGGCGGCTTCGGCGAATGCGCGGGTCTGGCGTTCACGCACGTAAACAAAAGGACGGATGACACGCAGGTCGCCAGCGTCATTGCGGTAATGCGCCTGCATGGTTCTGAGTTTGCCGCCGAAGAACATCGACAGCATGAGGGTTTCGGCCAGGTCGTCGCTGTGTTGCGCCAACGCCAGCACGTTGTAGCCGTTTTCGCGCGCCACGCGGTAGAGAATGCCGCGACGCATCCGTGAACAGTAGGCACAAAAGGAATCGGTATCTTTTGTCAGCGTTTTTTGCGCCTTTTCGACGATGGGCTGGGAGTCGAAGAAATACTTCACGCCCAGGCTTTCCATGTAGGGCTTGAGTGGTGATGGGTCAAACTGGTCGGATTGCGGATCGACCGTGCACGCCGCCAGCTCGAATTTTATCGGCGCTTTTTTCTGCAAATGCAGCAGTACATGCAACAGCGAGAGCGAGTCCTTGCCGCCGGAAAGTCCCAGCAGAATACGGTCGCCGTCACGAATCATGTCGAAGTCGCCGATGGCGTGGCCGGCGGCGGAGATCAATGATCTCGGCGGTTTGGTTTTTGCTTCGGCTATATTTTCAACCAAGTTTTCAGTCATGGCGGGCGTTGAATTGCATTTGATGCAGCTGCGCGTAGCGACCGCCCTGTGCCAACAGATCGGCATGTTTGCCGATCTCGACAATGCGCCCCTGCTCCATGACCACGATGCGGTCGGCTTTTTCAATAGTGGACAAGCGATGCGCAATGACGATGGTGGTGCGACCCTGCATCAGGTTTTCCAGCGCGGCCTGCACATGGCGCTCGGATTCGGTATCCAGCGCCGAGGTGGCTTCGTCCAGAATCAGGATCGGCGCATTTTTCAGGATGGCGCGGGCGATGGCGATGCGCTGGCGCTGGCCGCCAGAAAGCTTGATGCCGTTTTCACCCACCAAGGTATCCAGTCCTTGCGGCAGTTTCTGGATGAACTCCCAGGCATGTGCCGCTTCGGCGGCCTGGCGGATTTCATCATCGCTGGCGTCACGGCGCGCGCCGTAGGCGATGTTGGCGCGCAGGCTGTCGTTGAACAGCACGATTTCCTGCGACACGCTGGCGATATTGGCGCGCAGGCTGGCAAGCGTGTAATCCCCGGCGGGCACGCCGTCAAACAGGATCTGCCCTGCAGTAGGCGCATAAAAACGTGGCAGCAGGGCGACCAGACTGGTTTTTCCGGCACCCGATCCGCCTACCAGCGCCAGGGTTTCACCGGCCTGGATGTGCAGGTTGATATCTTGCAGTGCCGGAGTGTCTTTGCCCGGATAGTTGAGATCAAGTTGTTGCAACTCAATCTCGCCAGACAGTCGCTGGGCGACGCGCGTGCCATGATCCGGCTCGGGGGTTTCGTCCAGAATATCGAAGACCACTTCTGCCGAAGCCAGACCGCGCTGGAGCAGGTCGTTCAGGCTGATGAGTCGCTTGAGTGGCGGAAACAGCAACATCATGGCAATGAAAAACGACACGAAATCGCCAACCGTGGTTTGGTGATTGATGGCTTGCTGCATGGCATAGTAAAAAATAATCGCCAGCGGAATGGAACCCAGCAGTTCAACAATCGGGGTATTGGCCGCTTGAGCGACCACGCGTTTCATTTCCAGTCTGCGTGCGGTGTTGGCGCGATCGTGAAAACGTCCGAATTCGTAGGACTGCGCGTCGAATATACGCACCAGACGATGGGCGGAAAGCGACTCGGTCAAGGATTCGGTCAGCAGGCCGACGTTGTTTTGCGCCGCCCGCGACAAATTGCGCAGGCGTCTTGCCACCCTGCGAATGATGAGAATGATGGGCGGGAATGACAGAAAAATAATCAGCGTCAATTGCCAATTCACCCACAACAGGTAGCCTATCAGCGCAACGATGGTGAGCAGGTCTTTGGTCAACCCGGTAAGCAGGCTGGTGGTGGCGCGCATCACCTGGGTCACGTTGAAGGCGATGTGCGCGGTAAGCTGGCTGGTGCTGATGTTGTCGAAATAACTCACGGGCAGTGTGAGCAGTTTTTTGTGCATGGCCTCACGCAAATCCTGCACCAGTCGCGTGTCGATCCAGGTAATGGCGTAGCTGGCGGCAAAACCGGCCAGTCCGCGCACGAATAGCAGCACGATAATGCCTAGCGGAACCCAGAGCAGCCAGTCATGGTTTTTGGCGACAAAGCCTTCGTCCAGCATTTGCTTGAACAGTGCGGGCAGCACCGGCTCCAATGCTGCGGTGATGGCATTGGCCAAAATCGCAAGTAGCAGGATTTTCCAGTGCGGGCGGGCATATTGCAGCAGACGCCAGTAGAGTTGCTTGCTGCTGAGGCTGCCTTGGCGGTTCAGGTTGCGAATGGTGTGTTTGCGATGAGAGGCCGACATCAGATCAGGAACACCGTGGCAAGACCGAGGAAGATGAAAAAGCCCATGCTGTCGGTAGTGGCCGTCAGCAACACGGTAGAGCCCAGCGCCGGATCGCGGTTCATGCGGTTCATGGCCAGAGGGAACAAAACGCCGACCAGGGCGGCTAGCAGCATGTTCAGCAGCATGGCCAGCGACATGACCGCACCCAGGGCGATGTTCTGATAAAGCGCCCAGGCGAACAAGCCCACCGCCAGCCCCCAAATCGTCCCGTTGACAATGGACACGCCCAACTCCTTGAAGAGCAGACGCCGCGCATTGGAAGAGGTAATCTGCCCCAGTGCCAGGCCGCGAACGATGAGCGCGATAGTCTGGTTGCCGGAGTTGCCGCCGATGCCGGCGATGATGGGCATGAGCGCGGCGAGCGCAGCGAGCTTTTCAATGCTGCCCTCGAATACGCCAATCACGCGCGAGGCGATGAAGGCGGTGATGAGGTTGATGCCCAGCCACATCCAGCGGTTTCTGGCCGATTTCCAGACGGTGGAAAACAGGTCTTCCTCTTCCTTCAGACCCGCCATTGACAGCATGTCCGCGTCAGAAGATTCGCGGATGTAATCCAGCACCGCATCCACTGTCAGGCGGCCAATCAGGCGATTCTTCGCATCCACCACCGGCGCCATCACCAGGTCATAACGCTCAAAGGCTTGCGCCGCTTCGCGCGCGTCATCTTCGGTGTGAAAGCTGACAAAGTCTTCCACCATCACCGCCGCCACAGTGGCTTCCGGATCGGTTGTCAGCAGACGTTTCAAAGGCAGTACGCCGATGAGCTGGTCATCGCGTTCGACCACAAACAATTTATCCAGCTGGTCAGGCAAGCCGCCCAGGCGGCGCAGGTAGCGCAGGGTGACTTCGAGCGTGACGTCGGCGCGGATGGTGACCATGTCGTAATCCATCAGTGCACCGACCGAATCCTCGGCGAACGACAGAGCCGATTCCAGCCGGGCGCGCTTTTGCGCATCCAGCATGGACAGCAATTCCTGGATCACGTCTTGCGGCAGGTCTTCGGCCAGATCCGCAATCTCGTCGGTATCCAGCGTGCCGGCGGCGGCCAGCAGCTCGGCCTTGTCCATGCTGGCAATCAGCGACTCACGTACCGCGTCAGAGACTTCCAGCAGGATTTCACCGTCGCGTTCGGCCTTGACCAGATCCCACACCAGCAGGCGCTCGTCCAACGGTAGCGCCTCAAGGATATGTGCCACGTCAGCCGGATGTAGTTCGTCCAGCTTCTTTTGCAACTCGGTGATGTTCTGCTTGTGTACCAGCGATTCGACCAGATCCTGGCGCGGCCCGCCCTGGCGATGCACCAGGTCTTCAACCAGCTTTTGCTTGGCGAGCAGCCCCTGCACCTGTTTCAGATGCTGTTCCAGGCTATCGTGCTGGGCGAGGTCGAATTCTTCGGTCATGGCGGCTCAAGGGGGTAGGTGGGGCAAACTCGAAATCTGCGCGATTTTACCGCGCTTGGGCAGCGCGCCGGGATTATTTCGGCACCTGCACCGCAGCCATTCTGGCGGCAATTGTGGCAACCCGGCGTTGATATTTGCGTGAAGCGCGGTTGTCCTCAAACCAGCGCGGGTTGGGCACCATGGCAGCCAGCGCGGCGGCCTGACCTACACTCAGATTTTTCGCTGGTTTCTTGAAATACCGGCGTGAGGCGGCTTCGGCGCCGTAAATGCCGTCGCCCCATTCGATTACATTCAAATACACTTCCAGAATGCGGCGTTTGCTCCAGGTGGTTTCAATCATCAGCGTAATGATGGCTTCCTGACCCTTGCGCACAAAACTTTTGTCGGCTGAAAGAAAGAGATTCTTGGCCAGCTGCTGGCTGATGGTGGAGCCGCCCGCAACCAGGCGGCCTTTTTTCAGGTTCTTTTCCACGGCGTTTTGAATGCCCTCGATGTCAAAGCCTTCGTGGTTGAGAAACTTTGAATCTTCGGCGGCGATGATGGCGCGTTTGAGGTGGATGGAAATCTTGTCGTAACTCACCCATTTGTGGCGCAGTTCAGCATCGGGGCGGTCTGCCTGTATGCGCGCCAGACCAGCCTGCATGAAGGCGCTGGAAGCTGGATTGTGGTCGGTCCACCACAGGACGTGAGCAAATATCCAGACCTGATACACCAGAAACAGCCCCAGCAAAATGGCGAAGCCGCGCCACAGCCCGGCCCGGATCGCTTTCAAGCGCCCGCCCTTAGCATGACCATGACCGGTGTCGTGTGCGGACGCACGCCGCGCCACAGAAAAAAGCTTTCTGCCGCCTGCTCCACCAGCATCCCTAGCCCATCCGCCACCATGGCAGCGCCATGCGCGCGCGCCCAGGCCATGAACGGGGTTTCCCGGCCATACATCATGTCGTAGGCCAATGCGCCGGCGTTGAACAGATTTTCCGGGAGCGGCGGCAACTCGCCCTGCAGGCTGGCGGCGGTAGCGTTGATGACCATATCGAAATGCTGGCCTGCAAGGTCGGCATAGGAACCGGCCTGGGGCTGATTGCCAAATAATTGCGCCAGTTGCCGGGCTTTATCCGGGGTGCGGTTGGCAATAAACAAGGCCGCTGGCTGCGCTGCAAGCAGCGGTTCAATGACGCCGCGCGCCGCACCGCCTGCGCCCATCAGCAAAATGCGCTTGCCGCGCAATGTTTGTTGCAGGTTGACGGTGATGTCGCGCACCAGCCCCGCGCCGTCGGTGTTGTCGCCTGACAGGCTGCCATCTGCCTCAAATTTCAGCGTATTGACCGCGCCAGCGGCTTCTGCGCGCGCGGTTTTGTGCGTGGCCAAGGCGAATGCCTGCTCCTTGAAGGGGACGGTGACATTGGCTCCCGCGCCGCCTGCGCGCTGGAACTCGGTAATGCTGGCGGCGAAGTCATGAACCGGCGCGAGCAGGGCGTGATAGTCCATATCCTGCCCGGTTTGTTTTGCAAACGCGGAGTGGATCAAGGGTGATTTGGAATGGGCGATGGGGTTGCCGAAAACGGCGTAATGGCTGGTCATCCGGCCATTTTAACAGGTCGGGTTATCACGAGCCTTGTTCTAATCATTTTGAATCACTATGATTCAAAATGATTCAGTTTAAGGATGTTTTCAATATGGCGCATCAAACCGAAACCAAGGTGCTGACCGCGCATATTCCGCTGCCGCTGGTCGAGAAGGTCGATCAAATGGCTACACGTCTGGAGCGTTCGCGCGGCTGGATTGTGAAGCAGGCGCTGTCTGCCTGGGTTGCGCAGGAGGAGGAACGCGACCGTCTAACCCGTGAGGCGCTGGCAGATGTGGAAACCGGCCGCGTGGTTGAACATCAGGCCGTGCTGGCATGGGCCGACAGTCTGGATACAGACCAGCCTCTGCCAGTACCACGCTGATGGAGTTGAAATGGAGCAGCAAGGCGCTTTCTGATCTGGCGCGCTTGTACGAATTTCTGGCTTCGGTCAATCAGCCAGCCGCCGCCAGGGTGGTTCAGACACTGGCCAAAGCTCCGGCCATGCTATTGACCAACGCACGCATTGGCGAGCAACTGCCCCAGTTCGATCCGCGCGAAGTGTGGCGAATTCTGGTTGGGGACTACGAGATTCGTTACGAGATACAGGGTACGAGCATTTACGTGCTGCGGTTGTGGCATACCCGTGAGAACCGATGAATCGGTTCTCACGGGCACTTCTATAAATAGGGAAGCACCGAATAAATCAGTGCCTCCCTGATTCATCCAATGGATTATCCGGGTTTAAGCCTGCTGCCAGGGCAGGCCATGCTTTCGCCAGCCGCCGAGCTGCCCGCGCCGCCCGGTTTGTTTGTCCAACTCGCCTTCAAACCCTTCCAGCACGTTGTAACACGCGGCATAGCCCGCCAGCCTGGCGGCTTCGGCGGCGCGATGCGAGCGTTGGCCATTACGGCAGATGAACATCATGAGCCCTTCTTGGTCGGCCAGTTGTTTGAGCTGGTTGAGAAAATACGGGTTGGGATGCCAGCCGGGGTAGCTCATCCATTCCACATGCAGGGCGCCGGGAATGCTGCCGACCAGATCAATTTCTGCGCGTGAACGCACGTCCACCAGTTTTGCGCCGGGTGCCAGCGTCAGCAATTCGGCGGCCTCTGGCGGGGTCAGGCTGCCTTCGTAAGGCAGTTGGGCATTACTGGCACGTTGTTGCGCCCCGGTCAGGATTTCGGTCAGGCGTCCCATGGCGTTCTTCTTGTTGTCCGACACGGTTTGAGTATATGCAGGCATTCGTCGAGCGCAAGAACGCACCAATACGGTGCAATATGTTCTTTGTTTGCACTGTTGTGGGGCGGCGGGTGGCGCTGGTGTTGCGCTTGTCACCCGCCCCCGGCCTTGTGGCACAATGCTCAATTGCGAGTTTGTCGGGTGGCACGTTTCATGCTGGTATCGTGCTCGATGATTTGTTTCCATTATCTGTTTTGATTGAGGAGCACTACCATGGCAGTTGCCAATGTTTTGAAAATGATTGCTGACAACGAAGCCAAATTCGTTGACCTGCGCTTTACCGACACCAAGGGTAAGGAGCAGCATGTTTCCATTCCTGCCCGCATTGTGAGCGAGGAGTGGTTCGAGGATGGCCATCCCTTCGATGGTTCTTCCATCGCTGGCTGGAAAGGCATCCAGGCTTCCGACATGCTGCTGAAAGCTGATCCGGATACCGCATTCATGGATCCCTTCTTCGACGAAGCCACCCTGGTGCTGAGCTGTGACGTGATCGAGCCTGCCGACGGCAAGGGCTACGACCGCGATCCGCGTTCCGTAGGCCGCCGCGCTGAAGCCTATTTGAAGTCCACCGGCATCGGCGACACCGCCTACTTCGGTCCCGAACCCGAATTCTTCATTTTCGACTCCGTGACCTGGGGCAATGACATGTCCGGTTGCCACGTCAAAATCGCTTCCGAAGAAGCCGCATGGTCTTCCGGCCAGCATTTCGATGGCGGCAACACCGGCCACCGTCCCGGCGTCAAGGGCGGTTACTTCCCTGTGCCTCCCGTCGATTCCCTGCAAGACATTCGCGGCGCCATGGTGCTGGCGCTGGAAGATATCGGCATTCCGGTTGAAGTGTTCCACCATGAAGTGGCGACCGCCGGCCAGTGCGAAATCGGCACCGTGTTCAACACCCTGGTACGTCGTGCCGACTGGACCCAGACCCTGAAATATGTGGTGCAGAATGTGGCGCACGCCTACGGCAAAACCGCCACCTTCATGCCCAAGCCCATTGTTGGCGACAACGGCTCCGGTATGCACGTTCACCAATCAATCTGGAAAGACGGCAAGAACCTGTTCGCGGGCAACGGCTACGCAGGCCTGTCCGAAATGGCGCTGTACTACATTGGCGGCATCATCAAGCACGCCAAGGCGCTGAACGCCATCACCAACCCGTCCACCAACTCCTACAAGCGTCTGGTGCCCGGTTTTGAAGCGCCCGTGATGCTGGCTTACTCTGCCCGCAACCGTTCCGCCTCCATCCGTATCCCCATCGCTGCCAGCGAGAAGGCGCGTCGTATCGAAACCCGTTTCCCCGATCCGACAGCCAACCCCTACCTGTGCTTTGCCGCACTGCTGATGGCTGGCCTGGACGGTATTCAGAACAAGATTCACCCGGGCGAAGCCGCCGACAAGGATCTGTACGATCTGGAGCCGGAAGAAGAAGCCAAGATCCCCAAGGTCTGCCACAGCCTGGAAATGGCGCTGGAAGAACTCGACAAGGATCGCGAATTCCTCACCCGTGGCGGCGTGTTCAGCAACGACATGATCGACGCCTACATTGAACTGAAAATGCAGGAAGTCACCAAGTTCCGCATGACCACCCACCCGGTGGAATTCGAGATGTACTATTCCCTGTAAGCGGTATTTGCACGGGAGACAAGGGCGGCCTCGGCCGCCTTTTTTTCGGCGGTTTTTAGCGTTTTTACACAGAGAGAGCAGAGGAAGCAGAGAAAACCTTCAGGATTGCTTATCCTCGGCACACCCTGCTGCCTCTATGTGAAATGTTTTTCCACTGGCGGCGATTCAAGTGCTTAATTCAAGCGTTTACTGGCACTTGCCGTAAAATGATTTTCACGCTGTTCTGATTCCCGCCAATGCTTCGTTACTTTCCTCTGCTCGCGCTGATGTTTGCCTTGTCCGGCTCGGCCTGGGCCAAAATCTACATGTATGTGGATAGCGAAGGTCGAAAAGGTGCGACCGACCGGCGCGAAGCGATTCCGCCGGGTGCAAAAATTACCTCGGTCGTTGATATGGGCGGCGGGGCAGACAGTTTTTCTGCACCAAAGAAATCTGGCGGCGGGAAGTTCTCTGCCAAAGTCCCTACCCCGGCACACTTCCCGCGCATCGACAGCGGCACTCAGAGAAAACGCGATGACGTGCGGCGTACGATTCTGGAGGAGGAAATGGCGATCGAGCGCAAGCAACTGGAACAGGCCAGGAGTGAACTGGCCGCTGGCACAAAACCGCTGGCCGGGGAAAACGCCGCCAGTCCGGCTTATGTCGCGCGGCTGAAGAAACTGCGCGAAGCAGTGCAAAGTCATGAACGTAATCTGGCTGCCATTCAGAAAGAATTGGGCACAGCCAGGTAGTCTCAAGCTGAAATGATGGGGAGGCTTTGTTGCTGGCACGCAAGGTGCTAGCTTACGGCATGGCCACGAAAGACTTCTCCGCACAACCCGACCTCTCGGCATACGATTTTCTGGCTGCCGGCGTGCTGCTGGTGGCAGAGGACGGGCGCATTCTGTATGTCAACGGTGCAGCAGAGACGCTGATTGGTCTGTCTGGCGCGCTGCTGCTGGGACAGGACTTCAACGGCCTGTTTGGGCACAACGCCGAATTGGCGATTGCACTGCAAACGGTGCGCCAGACTCGAGAAACGCTGACAGAGCACGATCTGCCGTTACAGGTAAACGGCCACCAGCCGGTTCGGGTCTCGTGCACGATAACGGTGCATGAGAATGCGCCATGGATGCTGATGCTGGAATTGCGTCCGGCCGATCAAAGGCTGCGTATCGCCCGCCAAGAGAACATCCGTGCCCAGCAGGAGGCCAGCCGCGAGCTGCTGCGGCATCTGGCGCATGAGGTCAAGAATCCGCTGGGCGGTATTCGCGGTGCGGCGCAGTTGCTGGAACACGAACTGCCGCACGAATCCTTGCGCGAATACACCCAGGTCATCATCAAGGAAGCCGATCGTCTGCAATCGCTGATGGAGCGCCTGCTCACGCCGCATCGCCTGCCCAAACTTTCACTGGTGAATATTCACGAGGTGCTGGAGCGCGTGCGCAGCCTGCTGCTGGCGGAAACACCGCGCGGCATCCAGGTTCGCCGCGATTACGACGTGAGTTTGCCCGAAATCAAGGCCGACGCCGAGCAACTCATTCAGGCAGTGCTGAATGTGGCGCGTAATGCAGTACAGGCGATGCAGGGCAAGGGTGAACTGGTGTTCAAAACCCGTGTGGCGCGGCAGGTGACATTGGGCGCGCGTCGTCACGCTTTGGCGCTCAAGCTGGACATTGTCGATAACGGCCCGGGGATTCCGCTGTCCCTGCGCGATCAGATATTTTTCCCGCTGGTGTCGGGGCGAGAGGGTGGCAGCGGCCTTGGCCTGCCGCTGGCGCAGACGCTGGTGGCGCAAAATCAGGGCGTGATCGAATTTGATTCCGCCCCCGGCTACACCATTTTTTCTTTCTACTTTCCCTTGTGATGCAGCATGAATAACGCAGTCTGGATTATCGACGATGACCGTTCCATCCGCTGGGTGCTGGAAAAAGCCCTGGTGCGCGAAAATATTGACTGTGTCGTGTTTTCGTCAGCGACCGAAGCACTGGTGCGTCTGGAGAAAGAGCGCCCGTCGGCGGTCATTTCCGACATCAACATGCCCGGCGCCAGCGGGCTGGAATTTCTCCAGCACATCAAGGAAAGGCTGCCCAAAGTCCCCGTCATCATCATTACCGCGTATTCCGATCTGGATTCGGCTGTCGCGGCATTCCAGGGCGGCGCGTTTGAATACCTGTCCAAACCCTTTGATGTAGATGCCGCCGTTGAACTGGTACAGCGCGCTCTAGCCGAAAGCCAGCAGCAGGAAAGCCATGACGAAACATCGGCCAAAGTGCCGGAAATTCTTGGTCAGGCGCCGGCCATGCAGGAAGTCTTCCGTGCCATCGGGCGCTTGTCCCAGTCCAACGCCACCGTGCTGATTACCGGCGAATCCGGCACCGGCAAGGAACTGGTTGCCCAGGCCTTGCACCGTCACAGCAGTCGCGCTAAAGCGCCATTCATCGCCCTGAATACGGCGGCCATTCCCAAAGATTTACTCGAATCGGAATTATTCGGGCATGAACGTGGCGCGTTTACCGGCGCGGCTGCACAGCGTAGAGGCCGTTTCGAACAGGCAGATGGCGGCACCCTGTTTCTGGACGAAATCGGCGACATGCCCGCCGAATTACAAACCCGCCTGTTGCGTGTGCTGGCAGATGGCCAGTTCTATCGTGTGGGCGGTCATGCGCCGGTCAAGGTGAATGTGCGGGTGATTGCCGCGACCCATCAGAATCTTGAAGAACGCGTGAAAGACGGACTATTCCGTGAGGATCTTTATCATCGTTTGAATGTGATCCGACTGCGCCTGCCTTCGTTAAGAGAAAGGCGCGAGGATATTCCCTTGCTGGCCAAACACTTTTTGCAAAAGAGCGCGCGCGAGCTGGGAGTGGAGCCGAAGAAACTATCAGAAAACGCCCTCAAAGCCATGGCTGGTCTGGCCTGGACAGGTAATGTGCGGCAACTGGAGAATGTTTGTCACTATCTGATGGTCATGGCGCCAGGACAGGTTATCGAGGTGGGTGACATGCCGCCGGATCTGGGCACGGGCGCAAAACCGGCGGATGACAAAGATTGGCTGGGTTGTCTCGCGCGCCATGTGGACGCCAAACTGGCGCATGGCGAAAACAGCATTCTCAACGAACTGGTTCCTGAATTCGAGAAGACGCTGATACGCATCGCGCTGAAACACACGGGTGGTCGACGCATCGAAGCGGCAAATCTACTGGGCTTGGGGCGCAACACCCTGACCCGAAAAATCCAGGAGCTGGGTATGGAGTCCGAACACGGCGAATCGCCACACAGCGAGGCGGCGCAGTAGTCGTTTTGTGCCTTGTTCGGGCGCGCATTGGCGCATAAGCTGATCGCTGATTTTTTGCGGAGCCCAACATGAAAAAAACACTTGCGCTGCTGGCTGCAGTCGCCATTCTGGCCGGTGCGGCACTGGTTAAGCCTATCCCGGCGGTTAAGGTCAGCAAGGTCAATGACCGCGTATATGCGTTACTGGGGCCGGCCGAGTTGCCCAATGCCCATAACCATGGCTACATGGTCAACAGCACGCTGATTCTGGGCGACAAGGGCGCCATATTGGTCGATACCGGCATGACTGACAGGGTCGGCACACACCTGCGCAAGGCTGTCGAAAAAATCACCAAGCTGCCAATTACCCACATCATCAATACGCATCACCATGGCGACCACATCCTGGGCAATACCGCGTTCCCCGGTACCGAGATCATCAGCTCGGAAAACTGCAAGAAGCTGGTAGAGGAAACTGGCGCCGACTGGATTGCCATTGCCGAAAGCGCGGTCGGTTACAAGTTACCGGATACCAAGGCCATCCCCGCCAGCCGCACCTATGCATCCCAGACACGCACACCGGTGGAAATCAACGGCGTGAAAATGGAATTCTGGGTGCCCGAAGCCGCGCATACCAAAGGCGACATGCTGGTGTGGCTGCCTGATGACAAGGTGTTGATCGCGGGCGATGTGCTGGTCAACACGACGACGCCCAACTTTCGTGATGCTGAATTGAAGAAATGGATTCAGACACTGGCAGACATCCGGCAATTCCCTGCCAAAACCATTATTCCTGGTCATGGCCCCTTGATGAGTTTGAAGGACGCGCAGGCCATGCACAAGCGCATGGCGGACTTTTATGCAGGAGTGGAAAAGCTCTACAAGGATGGTGGCGCGGAGTCGGATGTGCGCCAAAAGCTCAGTATGAAAGACTGGCAGAAGCTCAAGCATTTTAACGAACAGATGGGCGGCAACATCAACAAGACCTGGCTTGAGGTTGAGGCGGCGAATTTCTAAAAAAGTTCTCATCCGCGAAGGACGCGAAGAGACACCAAGAACCCCGAAGGAACCCGAAAAGAACTCGAAAATCCCCGGCGACTTATTGTTTTTTCTTCGCGTTCCTTCGCGTCCTTCGCGGATAAAAAGATTTTGAATCAACTCAGGGTGGCAATCACCGGTGCGTGATCGGATGGCCGTTCCAGCTTGCGCATGTCGCGGTCGATGATGCTGGCGCTGCAGCGTGCGGTCAGTGCTTCACTCAGCAGGATGTGGTCAATGCGCAAGCCTGCATTGCGGCGAAAGCCCATCATGCGGTAATCCCACCAGGAAAAAGTCTTTTCCGGCTGTTCGAACAGCCGGAAGCTGTCTTTTAATCCCAATGTCAACAGTCTGTTGAAAGCATCGCGTTCGGGTAGCGAACACAACACCCGATCCTTCCAGGCCGCCGGGTCATGCACATCGCGGTCTTCTGGCGCAATGTTGTAATCGCCCAGCAGAGCCAGCTCCGGATAGCGGGTGAGCTCATCCTTCAGCCAGGCCGTGAGCGCAGACAGCCATTTGAGTTTGTATTGGTATTTGTCGGATTCGACATCCTGACCGTTGGGGATGTAAACGCATACGACGCGCGTTGCATCCACGGTGGCAGCGATGACGCGTTTTTGCTCGTCAGCAAAATCGGGGATGCCAATCTGCACGTCGGATAAAGGGGCTTTGGACAGAATGGCGACGCCGTTATAGGTTTTTTGTCCGGAAAAAACCGCTTGATAACCCGCCGCCTTGATTTCAGCTAGCGGGAAGTTGTGATCTTCAAGCTTGGTTTCCTGCAGGCACACCACATCGGGATTACGGGTGGCGAGAAAGTCCAGCAGCTGGGGCAAGCGGACTTTAAGGGAGTTGACATTCCAGGCGACAATTTTCATGCCGCCATTTTATGCGCTTTCGCTGAAGACTTATTTTTTGTCGTCGCCTGGGGGCGTAAAACCGGATTTCTTCAAGGCGTAATCCCAGGCGGATTCAGAGAAGCCTTCCAGTTTGTCGCCATCCAGCATCAATGTTGGCACACGCGGCGTGGCGCCGTTGGCGCGCAGTGCTTCGTTAGCGGTAACGTCGGTAGCTGGGTCTTTGCTGGTGTAGGAAACGCCGCGCCTGGCCAGATAGGCCTTGGCGTCGTCACAGGGTTTGCCACAGGCGGCGGTGGCGTACAGGGTCACGCTCACCTTGGGCGTGGCGGTTGCAGGTTTGCTACCTGCCTTGACTCTTTGTTCCTTGGCATTTTTGGCACCAGGCGGTGGCGGCTGGTCGCTGAAATGTGTTTTACCCTGAGCATCTGTCCAGCGGTAAACCGAACCGGCAGTGGCAGGCAGACTCAGCGCGGGCAGGGCAAACAGCAGCAAAATGGCAGCAGGTTTCATGGCAGCAATCCGTGAATCAACAGAAACTGCATTCACTATCGGCCATTACGGCGGAGAAATTCAGTTCATCCCATTGTGGCGCAATAGCGCGTCGATGGTCGGCTCGCGTCCGCGAAAAGCCCTGAACGACTCGATCGCCGGACGACTGCCGCCCTGGGCGAGGATTTCGCTCCAGAAACGGTGGCCGACTTCGGGGCTCAGTACACCGTTTTCCTCAAACAGGGCGTAGGCATCGGCAGACAGCACTTCCGCCCACTTGTAGCTGTAGTAGCCCGCCGCGTAGCCGCCCGCAAAAATGTGCGAGAAATTGTTGGGGAAGCGGTTGTATTCCGGCGGAACGACGACCGCAACCTGACTGCGAATCTCGTTGATGAGTTGCAGCGCGGTTTTGCCGGGCGGAAGGTCGTAATGCAGGTGCATGTCGAACAGGGAAAATTCGATCTGGCGCACGGTCTGCATGCCGGACTGGAAGTTCTTGGCGGCCAGCATCTTGTCGAACAGTTCGCGCGGCAATTGCGCGCCGGTTTCAGCATGACGGGTCATGTGGCGCACCACATCCCATTCCCAGCAGAAGTTTTCCATGAACTGAGAGGGCAGTTCGACCGCATCCCATTCCACGCCATTGATGCCGGATACGCCCAAGTCTTCGATTTTGGTCAGCAGGTGATGCAGGCCATGGCCGAATTCGTGGAACAGGGTGATGACTTCGTCGTGGGTAAATTTTGCGACATTCCCACCAACAGGTGCGGTGTAGTTGCAGTTGAGATACGCCACCGGGGTCTGGATGCCGTTGCCTTTTTTGCGCCGGGTGATGGCATCATCCATCCACGCGCCGCCGCGCTTGCTGGCGCGCGCATACAGGTCGAGATAAAACTCGCCGATTTTTTGTCCGCCATGATCGCGGATCTCGAAGAACTTCACGCTGTCATGCCAGACTGGTGCTTGCGATGCACGGATGTGCAGGCCATAGATGGTTTCCACCACCTTGAACATGCCCGCCAGCACCTGGTCTTCCGGGAAATATTGCTTCACTTCGTGGTCGGAAAAACTGTAACGCGCGATGCGCAGTTTCTCGCTGGCGTAGGCGATATCCCACGCTTGCAGGTCGTCCAGTTGCAGTTCGCGGGCGGCAAATTCGCGCAGCTCGGCCATGTCCTTTTCGGCATAGGGCTTGGCGCGTTGGCCGAGCTCGTTGAGGAAATCCAGCACCTGTGCGGGCGTTTCCGCCATCTTGGATTCCAGCGAAACCTCGGCGTAGTTGTTGAAACCCAGCACCTTGGCAGCCTCATCGCGCAGCTTGAGGATTTGTGCGATCAGTGCAGTGTTGTCGAGTTTGGCATTGCCCAGTTCGGACGCGCGCGTGACATAGGCGCGGTAGAGAATCTGCCGCAGTTCGCGGCTGTCGGCGTATTGCATGACCGGCAGGTAGGAAGGCATGTGCAGGGTGATTTTCCAGCCGGCTTGATTGTCCGCTTCGGCTGCGGTCTTCATCATTTCCAGCACGTCGCCGGGAATGCCTGCCAGCTCGGAAGGCTCGTCGATAATCAGGTGGTAATCGTTGGTAGCGTCTAGCAGGTTTTCTTCAAACTTGGCTGACAGCGCGGCCAGCTCCTGTTGAATCTGCATGAAGCGCTGCTTTTCCGCATCGGGCAATTCCACACCGCCCAGTTTGAAATCACGCAACTTATTCTCGACGATTTTCTTTTGCGCCGGGTTCAGGCCAGCAAAACCCGCCGAATTTTTCAGCGCCTTGAATTTTCGGAACAGTCCTACGTGTTGGCCCAACTCGGCGTAGTACTGGGTGATTTTCGGCAGATTTTCGTTGTACACCTCGCGCAGTTCCGGCGAATCCATCACGCTGTGCAGGTGCGAAACTTGCCCCCAGGCGCGGGAAAGCTGCTCATTGGCGTCTTCCATCGGCGCGACAAAACTCTGCCAGGCAGGCTCGGCGGTCTCGGCAACGCTGGCCGCCACAACCGCGCGGCAGTGTTGCAACAATTCGTCAACGGCAGGGCTGACATGTTCAGGGCGAATGTCGGAGAAACGCGGCAGGCCGGAAAAATCGAGCAGAGGGTTCATGGTTTAGACCAAAAAGCATTTACACAGAGGACGCGGAGGGCGCAGAGGAAACCGCTTGGGGTGATTATAATTGGGCAGTCCTCAGACATTTCAACCATTTTGGCTTTATGGCTTCGCAGTCTGTCAGTCCCTTCAACGGCACTCACCCCAGCCTTGCTACGGGCGCTTGGGTACACCCGCGTGCGACGGTGATTGGCGAAGTGACGCTGGGCGAAAACGCCTCGGTGTGGCCGGGGGCGGTGATCCGCGGCGATGTGAACGCAATCGCCATCGGCGCAGAAACCAATATCCAGGACAATTCCGTGCTGCATGTGTCGCACAAGTCTGCCGCTGATCCAGTCGGCGGGCCGCTGTTGATTGGCGCGCGGGTCACGGTGGGGCACGGTGTCATTCTCCATGCCTGCACCATTGAGGACGAATGCCTGATCGGCATGGGCAGCATTATTCTGGACAAGGCGCTTATCCAGAAAAATGTGTTGCTGGGCGCAGGTTCGCTGGTGTCCGAGGGCAAGGTGCTGGAATCCGGCTATCTATACCTTGGGCGACCCGCTAAAAAAGTGCGGGAACTCACGCCGGAAGAGCTGGCCTATTTCAGTTATTCTGCCGAACACTACGTTAAATTGATGCGAGCCTATTCATGACCAAAACCAGATTCATTCTCAGTGTATTGCTGGCGTTTTTCATTGGCGGCGCGCTGCTCTATGCGCTCATCGACAAACCTAAAGCGCCTGTTATTACGTTTTCTACCCTGACGGGAGAGAAAGTCAGCATGGACAGCCTGCGTGGCAAGGTCGTGCTGGTCAATTTTTGGGCAACATCATGTCCCGGCTGTGTCAAGGAAATGCCGGGCATGATCGAAACCTACCAGCAGTACAAGGGCAAGGGCTTTGAAATCATTGCTGTGGCCATGGCCTATGACCCGCCCAATTATGTGTTGAAATTTACCCAGGATAAGCAGCTGCCGTTTCCTGTTGCGCTGGATATCAAGGGCGAAGCAGCGATTGCGTTTGGCAATGTCAGTCTGACGCCGACGAGTTTTCTGATCGGCAAGGATGGCAGCGTGATTGAAAAGAAAATCGGCGAGCTGGACTTTGCCAAACTCAGAGCCGCGCTGGATAAAGCCTTGGCCGTGTAATTCCCGGTTATAATCCGACCGTCGGGGTGCCAGCCCCCGGTATCAGGATGTCAATCCTCAAGACGGTGTCCCGTCCAAGCCTGGTTTTTGATAACCAATATCCATTTGGAGGATAGTCTGTGGACACCGCATCAAATCAAACGTCGCCCGTGCCCGTCAGCCTGGGCGAAGCATTCAAATACTGGCTCAAACTCGGCTTCATCAGCTTTGGCGGCCCCGCCGGGCAAATCGCGATGATGCATCAGGAGCTGGTGGAAAAACGCCGCTGGATTTCCGAACATCGCTACCTGCACGGCCTCAACTACTGCATGTTGTTGCCGGGACCGGAGGCGATTCAGCTGGCGATTTATATTTCCTGGCTGATGCACGGCGTGAAGGGCGCGGTGCTGGCCGGGGTGTTGTTCTTCATGCCGGCGTTTCTGCTGCTGTCGCTGCTGGCGGGTGTATATCTGGCCTGGGGCGATGTGCCGCTGGTGCAGGGGATTTTCTACGGCATCAAACCGGCGGTGGTGGCGGTGGTGCTGTTTGCGGCGTGGCGTATCGGCTCCCGCGCGTTGAAGAATGAGGTGTTGTGGGGCATTGCCGCGCTGGCCTTCATCGGCATCTTTTTCTTCGACATCGGCTTCCCGTGGATTGTGCTGGCGGCGGCGGTCATCGGCGCTGTCGGCGGCAAACTCGCTCCGCACAAGTTCAAGGGCGGTGGCGGACACGGCGCGTCGAACAAGCAATACGGCCCGGCGCTGATCGACGACGACACGCCACCGCCCGCGCACGCCAGGTTTTCCCGGAGCAAGTTTGCGCTGACCACCGGCATTTTCGTCGCCATCTGGATCGCAGCGATGTTCGTCATCGGCGGTCAGCAGACGCTGACTGACATGGGCAATTTCTTCACCAGTGCAGCCTTCCTCACCATCGGCGGCGCGTATGCGGTGCTGCCCTATGTGTATCAGGGCGGTGTCGAGCAGTATGGCTGGCTTACCGGCGCGCAAATGATGGACGGCCTGGCGCTGGGCGAAACCACCCCAGGGCCGCTCATCATGGTGGTGACCTGGGTGGGCTATCTGGGTGGCGTGGCCAAGGAAGTGTTCGACAACCCCATCGCTGCCGGCCTGGCGGGCGCGGCTGCGGCCACCTTCTTTACCTTTCTGCCGTCGTTCTGGTTCATTCTGGCGGGCGGGCCATTTGTCGAGGCTACGCGCAACGAACTCAAATTCACCGCGCCGCTCACCGGCATCACAGCGGCGGTGGTGGGCGTGATCCTCAATCTGGCGGTGTTTTTTGCCTGGCACACTTTCTGGCCCAAGGGCACGGCGGACGATCCATTCGCCCAGCCGTTCGAGTGGTTCCCGGTGGTGGTCGCTATCGCCGCCTTCGTCGCGCTGTGGAAATACAAGGCCGACATCATGAAGGTCATCGGCGCGTGTGCGCTGCTGGGGCTGGCTTATTCATTTGTCATGTAAGGAAACGCAATGGAACGCACTATCAAACCTGAGTCTCTCAATCCCGACAACGTGCTGGTGCTGGACGTGCGGCGCGAAGCGGATTACGCCGCTTCGAACGAAACCATTCCCGGTGCGTTCTGGAAAAATCCGGAAAAAATCGACGCCTGGATTACCGCCCTGCCCAAAACCCAGGAAGTGGTGATTTACTGCGTGCGCGGCGGTGCGGTGTCCAATAGCGTTGTCGATCGTTTGCAGGCCGAAGGCGTGCAGGCGCGCTTTGTTGAAGGCGGCATTGAAGGCTACAAAGCTGCTGGCGGCACAGTGGATGCCAAATGAGCGCGGCGAAATGAAATGGGTGACGCGCGAACGACCCAAGTCCGACCGCATAGCCTGCTGGCTCAAGCGCGCGTGGCGAAACCCGCAACTGGAAACCCGCTTGAGCTGCATGATTGTGCGCTGGTGGAGTTGTTGCGGTGGAGTTTGCTGACAGTGCTGGGTGTCGCATAGGATTGCAGCTGTGTTTCCGGGTTGTTGAGGCAGGCTGACCTTACAAACGCGAGATAGGGGCAGGCGATCAAGTCGGATCTCAAATTTCCGCCCGAACTGGCCAAGGCCTTATCC
>CAYTZP010000021.1:0-3314 GCA_964442685.1 uncultured Thiobacillus sp. | reverse complement strand
GCAGGCGATCAAGTCGGATCTCAAATTTCCGCCCGAACTGGCCAAGGCCTTATCCATTTATTTGCTGATAGGCATTGGCCTCAAGGGCGGTATCGAACTGTCCCATGCGGACCTCGGCCAGGCGGTCGATGCTGTAGTGGCGGCGCTGCTGCTGGGGTTTGGTTTGCCCATCCTGGCTTACGTGATTCTGCTGGCCGGACGATTGGATAAATTGAATGCCTCGGCGATTGCCGCGCATTACGGATCGGTCAGCGCGGGCACGTTCCTGACCGCGATTGCCTATCTGCAAGCGCAGAACATTACTTACGAATCCTATCCGGTCATCATGCTGGCCATTATGGAGTCGCCCGCGATTATTGTCGGCTTGCTGCTGGCGCGCTTTTCACGCAGTGGCGTTGAAAAGGCGGAGGGCGAGGACGCGCGCGAAAACCACATGGGCGAGTTGTTGCGTGACGCCTTCACCAATGGCAGCGTGATTCTGCTGTTTGGCGCCATGTTGATTGGTGTCGTGGTCAAGCCGCAGAGTCTGGAAACCATCACGCCATTTTTCGGCACGCTGTTCATGGGGGCGTTGTCGCTGTTTTGCTGGAAATGGGCATGGAGGCGGGCAAGCGTATCGGCGAGTTCAAACGGGTAGGTTTCTTCCTGCTGGGGTTTGGCCTGTTGATGCCGCTGCTTGGCGCGGCGATCGGCCTGCTGGTGGGACATTACTGGCTGGGCTTCAGCGTGGGTGGCGTGCTGCTGGTGGCGATACTGGGCGCTTCGGCCTCCTATATCGCCGTGCCGCCGGCCATGCGGCTGGCGATTCCCGAAGCCAACCCGTCCTACTATCTGACGCTCTCGCTGGGTGTGACTTTCCCCTTTAACGTGATTGTGGGGATTCCGCTTTACCATTATTTCGCTGCCAGACTGGCGGCTTAACCGGGAAAATTTTATGGTGCAATTTCACCCCATGAAACTCATCAACATCGTCGCCAACGCCACGCTGGAAGAACGCTTGACGGAAATTGCCGAGACCAATGCCCTGTCTGGCTACACGGTGCTGGAGGCACGGGGGGCGGGCAGCGCGGGCTTGCAAACCGGGGTGCTGGAAGGCGAAAGCAATATCCTCTTCATGGTGGGTGTGCCGCATGACAAACTGGATGCGGTGCTGGCGGATGTCGAAAGGCTAATCAAACGCGGCCATCATCTCGCGGTTTTCATCAGCGATACGCAAGTGATGCGCAAGGAAAAATTCACGTCTGCGTAGCGGGCATGGCAAACAATGTGTCTGCCTCCTGCATGACGAAATCCAGAAAAGCCTGAGCCACGGTCGAGAAACGCTTACCCCGCCGGTGTACGGCATACCATTGCCGCATGATCGGGAAGCCCTCCACGTCAAGGATGGCGATGCGCTTCAAAGCCAGCTCCATGTCCAGCGTGTGGGCGGACAATACGCCCCAGCCCAAACCCGCCTGCACCGCCTGCTTGATGGCTTCGTTGCTGCTCATTTCCATGGCGGTCACCAGCGAAATATTGGCGGATTCAAAAAACCGTTCGGTGGCAATCCGCGTGCCCGAGCCAAGTTCACGGCTGATGAATGGTTCGCTGCTCAGTCGATCCGGCGGAATGGCGCGTGCGCTGGCAAGCGGATGGTTGGGCGCGGAGATGGCCACCAGCGGGTTGTCCATGAACGGGTGCGCATCCAGTTCGGCGTCTTCTGGCGGTTTGCCCATAATGGCCAGGTCTTTGTCGCTCTCGTTCAGCAAGGACAGCATGTGCTCGCGGTTGGACACATCCAGGCTGACTTTGACCTCGGGGTGGCGCTGGCAAAAGGCCGCCAGTAATTTGGGGGCAAAATAGTTGGCGGTCGAAGCCACGGTAATATTGAGCTGGCCGCGCCGCACTCCGCGCATTTCTTCCAGTTCGGTGCGCGCTTCGTTGGTTTGCGCCAGAATCACCAGCGCATGGCGGTAGAGTACGCGCCCGGCATCGGTGAGCTGGATTTTTTTGCCGACCAGTTCCACCAAAGGCATTCCGGCCTGTTCTTCCAACTGGCGGATTTGCATGGAAACCGCAGGTTGGGTTAAATGCAGTTCTTGCGACGCGCGTGTATAGCCGCCCAAGCGTGCGGAGGCTTCAAATACCTGAAGTTGGCGAAGTGTAAAATGCATAAGCTGTATGCTTTATACATGTCTTTAATGATAAGTTTATCTAATCATAACCGATAGTTATGATTATCATGACTATTTCTAATTGTTTTTTATGGACGTATCAGCATAAGGTTACGCCCAATGCGATATCTGGTGCTGGTTTTGGAGCCGCAGGCGGAATACGCAGTGTGGCGTGGTGCGCGTGTAAAACATGCAGCCCGGAACGCACCGGTGAGATTCCATGATTGCTTTGCCACAAGCCCAAGCGTGCTGCGAGGCGACATGCTGGTTGGGTTGATACAAACGGCATGTTTGGGGTTGTGTGCAAAGCGAACACGGGAAGTTTGTGAAGAATTTTTTTGTCTGGCTAGCTAGCTTAAGGAGCAAACAATGGCTGTAAAGACCTATCAGGCCGGGGTGAAGGAATACCGGCAGACCTACTGGATGCCGGAGTACACCCCTCTGGATACCGACCTTCTGGCATGTTTCAAGATCACGCCCCAGCCGGGTGTTGATCGTGAAGAAGCTGCTGCTGCGGTGGCGGCAGAGTCGTCGACCGGTACCTGGACCACGGTGTGGACGGACCTGTTGACCGACATGGACTACTACAAGGGTCGTGCCTATCGCATCGAAGACGTGCCTGGCGACGACACCTGCTTCTACGCGTTCATCGCTTACCCGATCGACCTGTTCGAAGAAGGTTCGGTCGTCAACGTGTTCACCTCGCTGGTTGGCAACGTGTTCGGCTTCAAGGCCATCCGCGCCCTGCGTCTGGAAGACATCCGCTTCCCGCTTGCCTACGTCAAGACCTGTAATGGTCCTCCCAACGGCATCCAGGTCGAGCGTGATGTGATGAACAAGTACGGTCGTCCGCTGCTGGGCTGTACCATCAAGCCCAAGCTGGGTCTGTCCGGCAAGAACTATGGCCGCGCCGTGTACGAATGTCTGCGTGGCGGTCTGGACTTCACCAAGGACGACGAAAACATCAACTCCCAGCCGTTCATGCGCTGGAAGCAGCGTTTCGACTTCGTGCAGGAAGCCACCCTCAAAGCTGAAGCCGAAACCGGCGAGCGCAAGGGCCACTACCTGAACGTGACCGCGCCGACGCCTGACGAGATGATGAAGCGTGCCGAGTACGCCAAGGAAATCGGCGCACCGATCATCATGCACGACTACATCACC
>CAYTZP010000020.1:0-33754 GCA_964442685.1 uncultured Thiobacillus sp. | reverse complement strand
GGCGCCCAAAGCAGGCGAGTGGGGCGATTTTACGCAGATGCCGACGATGCCAACAGCACAGTAGTCAAAGCAAGTAGATGTAAAAAGCCCCGGAATTTCGGGGCTTTTTGCTGGGTTTCATTCTAACGCGGTGGCGCGTAATCTCGGTAATCCCAGCTGTACTTGGGACAAACCACTCCTCCATTTCGGAGAACATGGTTGTAACAGTTAGGGCCGTTACTTCCCTTGTTGGCGATAAAAAGAAAATGGGCAGGTGCATTATCTACAAGTTGCACCTTGATAATGTCCTGGTCATCAACCTTCACTTTGAGGTTCTTTGGGATCAGGACAGGAAAGGCATCAACTCCGCCTGCATTTGAGACCATGCTGGCCCAAACACCATCGTAGTCCTGCGAGTTTTGACAGCGATCATCTTTGACCCCAGGAGCTACAGTTAGGTCGCACATACTTTGAACATTCCTGGATGCGAAAGGCGGTACCACGGCATAAACGATACCCTTGCCTGTCTTATCAAATTCAGTGATTTTCTTGGGCTGGATCGAACCACACCCCCCCAACCCCGCCATCATCCCCACAGCGGCGAGGATCAAGCCTGCGCGGGTCAGTTTGTTTTGATTGATTTTCATGTTTTTACTTTCTTTCGTTCAATCGCCCGGAAACAGCCGGACATGACTTATCTTCTCATGCGAAGGGGGCGAGTCAAGCGGGGCGGCGAATCCGGGGGATTCGCCGGGGTCAAGATGTGGCGTTATCACCCAACTCAGCGAAGTTGCTGATTTTGACTGCACCATCCGGGAAACGGGCAACGATTTCCAACTGGCCGCCCATTGCTTCGATATGGCTGCGCAGGGTGGACAGGTACATGTCCGTGCGCTTTTCCATCTTGGCGATGGAGGGTTGTTGGACATGCAGCACTTCTGCCAGCATCTTTTGCGATAGCCCGCGTGCCTGACGCAATTCATAGAGCGGCATTTCGGCCAGCATGGATTGTGCCTTTGCTTCCGCCTTGGCGCGGGATGCGGGTGACATGCGCGAACGCAATTCGGTAAATTTCTTAGCCATCGATCAGCCCTTCCTTTCGGAGTTGTTTCAGGTGTGCGTCATAAAGTTTGTCGGCAATGGGGATGTTCGTCACGTACCAGCGCTCATCACCTGTTTTGTCACCACCAATCAGCAAAATGGCGGAGCGCCTGGGGTCGAATGCGTAAAGTGTTCGCAGAGGCTTGCCGCCCTGCTGGGTGCGCAGTTCTCGCATGTGACCATGCTTTGACCCGTTGATCGCACTGCTGTGCGGAAACCCGAGTGAAGGCCCGCGCTCTTCGAGCAAGCGAACAGAAGCATCTAATGAAACCTGTTCATCCTCCGTCAGACTATTCCACCAATCGCCAAATTCGTCTGTGTATTCGACTTCCCAATTCATTGGGTGAATATAGCCTTGGCGGAATATGCCGTCAAGGGAATAATGCGCGACAGCCACCTTCTGACCGGGCGAGTGGCTGGCTTCGGGTAGAATGTCCGCCCTGATTCCGCAGTACCTCAACCAAGATGCCCGCCCTACCAGAAGAAATCCGCCGCCGGCGCACGTTCGCCATCATCTCCCACCCCGACGCCGGTAAAACCACGCTGACCGAAAAACTGCTGTGGTACGGCGGCGCAATCCAGGTCGCGGGTGAAGTGCGCGCGCGCAAGGCTTCGCGTCACGCCACCTCTGACTGGATGGAACTGGAAAAGCAGCGCGGCATTTCGGTCACGTCGTCCGTCATGCAGTTTCCCTACTCTAAAAAAGATGCTCGCTCTCCTTCGGGCGAGCATGGCCGTGAGAACATCATCAACCTGCTGGATACACCCGGCCACGAAGACTTCTCCGAAGACACCTACCGCACCTTGACCGCCGTGGATTCAGCGGTAATGGTGATCGACTCGGTCAACGGCGTGGAAGCGCAGACCATCAAGCTGCTCAATGTCTGCCGCATGCGCGACACGCCCATCATCACCTTCATCAACAAGCTCGACCGCGAAGGCAAATCTCCCATCGACCTGCTGGACGAAATCGAATCGGTGCTGGAAATGCAGTGCGCACCCATGACCTGGCCCATCGGCATGGGCAAGCGCTTCCGCGGCGTGTACCACCTGTACGACGACAAGGTGCTGGTATTCGACCCGCAGGCCGACAAGGGCGTGGGCGAAATCATCGAAGGGCTGGACAATCCAAAGCTCGACGAGCGCATTGGCGACCAGGCGGATGAACTGCGCATGGAGGTGGAACTGGTGCGCGGCGCATCGCATACCTTTGACCGCGAAGCCTATCTTCATGGCAAGCAGACGCCGGTGTTCTTCGGTTCGGCGGTGAATAATTTCGGCGTGCAGATGCTGCTGGATGCGATTGTGGATTTATCACCCGCGCCCAAGTCACGCGCGACAGAATCGCGCGAAGTGCAGCCGGACGAGGCCAAATTCTCCGGCTTCGTGTTCAAGATCCAGGCCAACATGGATCCGCGCCACCGCGACCGCATCGCCTTCGTGCGCGTGTGCTCGGGCCGCTTCGACCGCGGCATGAAGATCAAACAGATTTCCACCGGCAAGACCCTGGCGGTCAACAACGCCATTACCTTCATGGCGCAAGACCGCAACACGGCCGAAGAAGCCTATGCGGGCGACATCATCGGCATCCCCAACCACGGCACGATTCGACTGGGCGATGCATTCAGCGAAGGCGAAAACCTCAAGTTCACCGGCATCCCCTCCTTCGCGCCCGAGTTGTTCAGAAAAGCGCGCATCAAGAATCCGCTGAAGATGAAACAGCTGCAAAAAGGCTTGCAACAACTGGCCGAAGAAGGCGCCACCCAACTGTTCAAACCGCTGGCCAACAACGATCTGATTCTGGGCGCGGTCGGCGCGCTGCAATTCGACGTCGTCGCCCACCGGCTGGAAAACGAATACGACGTGGACGTGGCGTTTGAGCCCTGCGAATACGCCACCGCGCGCTGGCTGCGCGGCTCAGACGCTGATCTCAAACAGTTGACCGACAAATACGGCTTCAACGTCGCGCTCGACGGCGCCGAGGAATACGTTTACCTCGCCCCCAACCGCGTCAATTTGCAGTTGACGCAGGAACGCTTTCCGGATGTGCGGTTTCTGGAAACGCGGGAGATTTACTGAGCACTGCTGACGATGCCAAATTGACAGCCACCCAATATGGGACTACATTTTAGAATAAATAAATCAATATGAGACCTCAATGCAAGTTTCCATCCGCGAACTGAAAGCACATTTGTCGCTTTATCTGGGCAAGAGCCGCCAGGGCATACCGCTGGAGATAACTTCGCACCGCCGAGTAGTGGCGCGTATTACAGGGATCCCGGAAGGCAGCGATTCGTCCATGAGTGCATTGATTGCGCGGGGGGCGGCGCAGTGGTCGGGCGGTAAACCGGCTGGCGCCCAACTGATTCTTACCGAAGGCGGAACGAGTGTTTCGGGCATGGTACTGCAGGATCGCGGTTAACGCTTCACATGATCCTTTTTCTCGACACTTCGGCACTGGTGAAGCTGTACATTACCGAGACCGATAGTGTTGCCATTCATGCTGCTGTGCAACAGGCCGATGCGATCGCAGTCAGCCGCATTGCCTGGGCTGAGGCCTGTGCTGGAATGGCGCGGCGCGCGCGCGAAAACCCTCAGGACGAATCCGCACTGCTTGCCGCAAAAAAGGCGCTTGCAAAGGACTGGACCCATTATGTGGTAGTGGAAGTCAGCCAGCCAGTGGTCGAACGCGCGGGCGAATATGCTGAAACTTTTGCCCTGCGCGCTTATGACAGTATCCAGTTGGCGACGGCCAGCGAAATCCTGATTGATGCGCCCGGTCAGGTTGCCTTTGCCTGTTTTGACCATAGGCTGAACAAGGCCGCAAAACTGCTGGGCATGCAGCTTATTCTTCCACACTCAACCTGATGTTTCCCATGTTCCCTTACGCCCTGCTGCGCCCCGCCATCTTCGCGCTTGATCCAGAAACCGCGCACGAATTGACCATTACCGCCCTATCCAAAGCCGGGCATCTGGCCGGACTTGGTTCGTGTAAATCCAAAGGCAAGCCGGTTGAAGTGATGGGGCTGACTTTTCCCAATGCCGTGGGTCTGGCTGCCGGGTTGGACAAGAACGGCGAGGCGATTGATGGTCTGGCCGCGCTGGGTTTTGGCTTTATCGAAATCGGCACGGTCACGCCGCGCCCGCAGCCGGGCAATCCCAGGCCGCGCCTGTTCCGCCTGCCGGAAGCGCAGGGCATCATCAACCGCATGGGTTTCAATAATCACGGCGTGGATGCGCTGATCGAAAACGTGAAACGCGCCAAATATCGCGGCATTCTCGGCATCAACATCGGCAAGAACGCGACCACGCCGATTGAAAATGCCGCTGACGATTACCTGAAATGCCTGGATGCAGTGTACGCCCATGCCAGCTACGTGACGGTGAATATTTCCTCGCCCAACACCAAGAATCTGCGCGACCTGCAAAGCGCCGAGGCGTTGGGCGCACTGCTCTCGGCGCTGAAAACCCGCCAGGCCGAACTGGCGCAAACGCATGGCCGGCATGTGCCCATCGCATTGAAAATCGCACCCGATCTGGACAATGAACAAATCAGTGAAATTGCCGACTTGTTGCGCCGTCACAAAATTGAAGCGGTAATCGCCACCAACACCACACTGGCACGCGACCAGGTGGCGCACCTGAAATACGGCAATGAAACCGGCGGCTTGTCCGGCGCGCCGGTACGCGAAAAATCCACCGCCGTCATCCGCCAACTGGCTGCCGCATTGCAAGGCGAAGTCCCCATCATTGGCGTGGGCGGCATTCTCCGCGGCGCGGATGCCAAGGACAAAATTGACGCTGGCGCCAGCCTGGTGCAGCTCTATAGCGGCCTGATCTACCAAGGCCCTGGGCTGGTCGGCGAATGCGTGCGGACATTGGAAGAGTTTCAGTAACGCTGGGTCAGCATCAGTGTCTGGCCTTCACGCCGCATATCGGTTCGGTTCAGGAATGACATGCCCAGCAACGCCCTCGGCATGGAAGTTTCAATCACCAGCCCTTCTATGCCATAGAGCGTAATACCCCCCACACGTACCGAATTGAACGTTACGCGCCAGGCGGGAATCACCCCGTTTGCGGTGCTCACGCCTGTCATCTGGCCGCTTTTGTAGTCCAGCCCCATGCGCCTGGCATCGCTGGCCTGCAAGGTCACACTGGATGCGCCGGTATCCACCAGAAAGTTCACGCTGTTACCGTTGATCGCGCCCGTGGTCGAGAAGTGTCCCTGACCGTCCGCAGCCAGCACCACAGACTGTTTGCCGCTACCGCTGCTGGCGGCGGCCGAAAACGACTGGCCCATGCCCAGGGTGCGACGCTTGCCGTCAATTTCAAGGACGGCGACACCCGAATCGGCCGAAACCAGCTTCACGCCTTGCAGGCTTTGCCCAACCGATATGGTCTTGGGCGTGCCGCCATCAATACTGACCATGGCCTTGTCCTTGAACAGGCCAACCACGCCCACGGATGCTGCCTGCGCTACCCCGGCAAAAAATGCATACGCAAACGCAAATGATAGGACTGCCATAAAATGAAGGTGGAATTTTCTTGTCGGGCGAATTTGCATCATGCTTCCAGTTGTCGTATTGCGTTTTTCCCAAATCGAAGGTCCGGGTTATCTGGGTGATTTTCTTACCCGCGAGGGCATATTGTGGACCCAGATCAATGTGGACGCCAACGATGCTGTTCCAGACAGCATCAGCGGCTATTCCGGCCTGGTCTTGATGGGCGGACCGATGAGCGTCAACGATAATTTTCCGTGGATTGCGCAAGTGATTGATCTGATTCGGCAAGCCATTGATAAAAACATACCGGTGCTGGGTCACTGCCTGGGCGGGCAGCTCATGAGCAAGGCGATGGGCGCGCAAATCACACAAAACCCGCTCAAGGAGATCGGCTGGGGCGAGGTTGCGAAAGTTGGCATCAATCCGGCACCGGGCTGGCTGGGCGAGTTGCCACCTGCATTTGAGGTTTTCCAGTGGCATGGCGAAACCTTCGCCATTCCCGATGGTGCTGTCCGCGTGCTGGAAAGTGCCTTTTGTCCCAACCAGGCCTGGCTGATGAACGATCGCCATATGGCCTTGCAGTGCCACATCGAGATGACCGCGCCGATGATTGCGGTCTGGAGCGAAGCGGGCGCAGATGAAATCCGCCAGGCCTCGGCCAGCCCCGCCGTACAACAACCCGCAGAGATGCAGGCAATGATGGCAGAAAAACTGGAGAACCTGCGCACCGTAGCCGATGCGCTCTACCACGGCTGGATCAAGGGACTGCACCAATGAAACAAGCCATCACCGGTTTTCACACAGACGAAGAAAATCATTGGGTTGCGCAACTTGCCTGCGGCCACAACCGGCATGTACGCCACGATCCGCCCTGGCAAAACCGCCCGTGGGTCATCAACGCACAGGAGCGCGCAAAAAAACTGGGCACGCTGCTCAACTGCAAAAAATGCGATGAACGAGCACCGCCGGACAGGCCATGAGACACCCTCTGTATCAGATTCATAAGGGCACTTCTATAAATGCGTATTCGTCATTGCGATCCGCAGTGAATTGTTGCGGCGAAGCAATCCAGAGTCTTTGATATATCAACGGCCTTTCTGGGTCGCCACGTTAAATCGGTTTGGGCACAGCGTTTGCCCCCTCTCCGTCAAGTCGGGTTGGGTTGAGGGCGCGGCTCCTCGCGATGACTATTTACAGAAGTGCCCATAACAAAAAATTTATCTAAAAACCTACTTTCCCCGCTGGACAAACGCCAATACGAAGCGCACGATTCAAGCCATAACAACAAATAAAACAGCTATTCGTTCATCGTCAAAAAGCCTGGAGACAACATGCAAGCAGTGGATTACAGCAATTATGATTTTGGTCGTCGTCTGGACGAATTCATTCACGAAGTGATGAACCTGGGCGGCAGTCTGCGCAAGGAATCCGACCTGACCGAAGGACAAAAAGTCTTTATGCGCGCAGTCAAACGTGAAAAGGTCAAGTATGTTGACGCGCAGCGCCAGGGGTATCCGCACAACCAACTGGAACAACTCGAATCTTTCGCCCGCACCATCGGCGACCTGCACAACTCCTACTTTGATGGCGGTATGCACAAGATCAGCGACTGCCTGTACAACCGCTGGAAGTTTCTTTATGACGAAGCGCAAAAAGTGGCCGCAGCAGGCGGTGCCAACAAACCCTGCTGGGTGGATGTGATTGAAGTTGAGAAATCCGACATGCCAGCTTTCTTCGATGCCTGATTTCACACAAAATTAACTTAACGCCCGGATTTTCCGGGCTTTTTTGTTTTTATGCCCTAGCCCATTCCCGATTTGCCCTTGACCAAAGAAGAATCCCTTATCCATAAATAAAAACAAACGATTTATCAGCCCTCAAGCGACTTGTTATTCTGCTGCGACGTAAAAAACCGCAACCCTTGAGGAGATAAATAGCATGTCGAAGTTAGTCCGGCCCCATGGCGGCGGCGAACTGAAACCCCTGTTGCTGGAAGGCGCCGCGCGCGATGCCGAGCTGGCGCGCGCCAAGGGTCTCAAGCAGGTCAAGATGTCGTCGCGCGAAACCGGCGACTTGATCATGATGGGCATCGGCGGCTTTACCCCGCTGGATGGTTTCATGACCCACGCCGACTGGCAGGGCATTTGCGACGGCTACAAAATGGCCAGCGGCTTGTTCTGGCCGATTCCTGTGACGCTCTCTACCGACGACGAAAGCGTCAAGGCTGGTGACGAGATTGCACTGGTGAGCGATGCCGGTGAAATCATGGGCACCATGAAAGTCACCGAGCAATACACCATCGACAAGGCTCACGAGTGCATGCAGGTGTACAAGACCACCGAGATGGATCATCCCGGCGTCAAAATGGTCATGGAACAGGCCAAATTCAACCTGGCCGGCCCGGTCAAGGTGTTGTCCACTGGCGGTTTCAAGGAAGAATACGGCGAGCAGTTCATGACCCCCGCCGAAACCCGCGCCGCCTTCGAAAAAGCCGGCTGGTCCAAGGTTGCCGCGTTCCAGACCCGCAATCCCATGCACCGCAGCCACGAATATCTGGCCAAGATCGCCATCGAAACCATGGACGGCGTGCTGATCCATTCCCTGCTGGGCGCGCTGAAGCCGGGCGACATTCCCGCCGAAGTACGTTCGGAAGCGATCAGCACCCTGGTTGAAAATTACTTTGCGCCCAACACCGTCATTCAGGCCGGCTATCCGCTGGACATGCGCTACGCTGGCCCGCGCGAAGCCCTGTTGCATGCCCTGTTCCGCCAGAACTACGGCTGCTCGCACCTGATCGTCGGCCGCGACCACGCCGGCGTGGGCGATTACTACGGCCCGTTCGACGCGCAGAAGATTTTCGACGAAATCCCCAAGGGTTCGCTCGAAACCACCAACATGAACATCGACTGGACCTTCTGGTGCAACAAGTGCGGCGGCATGGCCTCGCAGCGCACCTGCCCGCACTCCAAGGACGACCGCATCCTGCTGTCCGGCACCAAGGTGCGCGCCATGCTGTCCGAGGGCAAGGACCTGCCGGTGGAGTTTTCCCGCCCGGAAGTCGCCAGGGTATTGCAGAAGTACTACGCCAGTCTGTCTGCCGAACAAAACGTGAAAGTTGAGCTGAAGGGGCATTCCGCCGCCTGAAGCATTTTGCCGGCTGAACCCGGCTTTGAAGCATTCGAGACTTAAACCTGCCGGAAGCGGACTCGCGATACGCCCCGGCCAAGGTCAGGTGGAAGTTCGAAATACGGACCGCGACGATCGCGGAGTTAGCTAACTAGGAGATTGTGTAATGCCAACCTATGTTCGTACCGACAAGTGCGACGGCTGCAAGGGTCAGGACAAGACCGCCTGCATGTACATCTGCCCGCACGACCTGATGAAGCTGGACAAGGACGGTTCCGAAACCGGCCACGCCATGCGCGCCTTCAACCAGGAACCCGAGCAGTGCTGGGAATGCTATTCCTGCGTGAAAATCTGCCCGCAGCAGGCTATCGAAGCCCGTCACTATGCCGACGTCGTGCCCCTGGGCGGTTCCGTTCAGCCCCTGCGCGGTACCGATTCCATCATGTGGACCATCAAGTTCCGCAATGGCACCCTGAAGCGTTTCAAGTTCCCGATCCGCACTACCCCCGAGGGTTCCATCGACCCTTACGGCGGCAAGCCCACCGCTGCCATGGCCAACATCGCCGCTTCCGGTTTCTTCACCGGCTCTGCTGATGGTGGCGTGACCAAGGGTTATCGTGCCGGCAACCCCGCCGAACTGATCCGCAAGTAATCGAATTGAGAACGAGGTAATAGAAATGGCTGAATTTGGAAATCCGGAAGTCATCCAGGAAGAAGTCGATATCCTGATGATCGGCGGCGGCATGGCCAACTGTGGCGCCGCATATGAAATCCAGCGTTGGGCCGATGCAGCCGCATCCGAGTCTGGCGTCAATCTTAAAATCAAGCTGGTCGACAAGGCCGCCATGGATCGCTCCGGCGCCGTGGCTCAGGGTCTGTCCGCCATCAACACCTATATCGGCACCGAGCAGGATCCCGCTGACTACGCACGCATGGTCTCCAACGACCTGATGGGCATCACCCGCGACGACCTGGCCTACGACCTGGGCCGTCACGTGGACGACTCCGTGCACCTGTTCGAAGAGTGGGGCCTGCCCATCTGGAAAACCGACGAAAACGGCGAGCGCCACGACGGCTCCAAGGGTCTGCCCGCGCTGAAGGACGGCGGCAAGCCCGTGCGTTCCGGCAAGTGGCAGATCATGATCAACGGCGAATCCTACAAGTGGATCGTCGCTGAAGCCGCCAAGAAGGCCATCGGCATCGACCGCATCGAAGAGCGCATCTTCATCGTCAAGCTGGTCAACGACAAGAACGACAAGAACCGCATTGCCGGTGCCGTCGGTTTCTCCACCCGCAACCACACCCTGCACGTCTACAAGGCCAAGGCCATCCTGCTGGCTGCCGGCGGTTGCGTCAACATCTTCCGTCCCCGCTCCGTGGGTGAAGGTACTGGCCGTGCCTGGTACCCCGTGTGGAACGCCGGTTCTACCTACTCCATGGCGGCTGAAGCCGGTGCTGAACTGACCATGATGGAAAACCGTTTCGTTCCCGCCCGTTTCAAGGACGGCTACGGCCCGGTTGGCGCATGGTTCCTGCTGTTCAAGGCCCAGGCAACCAACGCCTACGGCGAAACCTACATGACCAAAAACAAGGAGATGTTGAACGACTATCCTCCCTATGGTCAGGCTGCCGTTCCCGCTTCCTGCCTGCGCAACCACCTGATGCTGAAAGAAATGAAGGAAGGCCGCGGCCCCATTTACATGGACACCGTGACCGCGCTGGCCAAGCTGCGTGAAACCCTGTCTCCGCGTGAAGTGAAGCACCTGGAAGCCGAAGCCTGGGAAGACTTCCTCGACATGTGCGTCGGCCAGTGCGGCATCTGGGTTGGCGAAAACATCGAGCCGGAAAAGAAAAACTCCGAGCTGATGCCGACCGAGCCCTACCTGCTGGGTTCGCACTCCGGCTGCTGCGGCATCTGGACTTCCGGCCCGACCGACGTTGGCGCCCCCACCACCGAAGATCACGCCGACAAGGACAAGATCCCTGCTCACCTGCCGCAAGGCTGGAACTGGGGCTACCGCGGCATGACCACGGTCAAGGGTCTGTTCACCGCTGGCGACGGCGTGGGCGCATCCGGCCACAAGTTCTCCTCCGGTTCCCACGCCGAAGGCCGTATGGCTGCCAAGGCCATGGTCAAGTACTGCGTGGACAACAAGGACTTGAAGGTTGAGCTGGACACCACCGTTGAACAGCTGGTGGAAGACATCTACCGTCCGGTTCGCACCTACCTGGAGTTCAAGGACTACACCACGGCAATTGATGTGAACCCCAACTACATCACCCCCAAGATGCTGCAATTCCGTTTGCAGAAAATCATGGACGAGTACGTTGCTGGCGTGGCTACCTACTACAATACCAACGAGCACATGCTCAAAGTGGCGCAGGAAAAGCTCGACATGCTGAAAGAAGACGCCATGAAGATGCGTGCGAAAGACCTGCACGAACTGCTGCGCGCCTGGGAAAACTACCACCGTATCCTGACGGCGGAAGCTCACCTCCAGCACATCCTGTTCCGTCAGGAAAGCCGTTACCCCGGCTTCTACTACCGCATGGACAAGAACTTTATCGATGAGGAGAACTGGCACTGCTTCGTTAACTCCATCTACGACAAGGAAACCAAGAAGTGGACTTGCTTCAAGCGCAAGCACTACGATCTGGTCGACAAGTCCAAGCTGTTCAAGCCCGCTGCTCACTAAGCACAAAGTTTGTGCGGCGCATGTCCGCACAAACTGGTGTTTTCAATGACATACGTCATTGAGGGCAGCAGGTTTTGCAGTAGATTGAAACGGGCGCCGAGAGGCGCCCGTTTTTTATTTTCCATACATCAATGCTGAAAGCTCAAAACACCAACCCTTCTCCCGCTGGGAGAAGGGAGCCTCGGCCAAACATTCCCTACAAAGCCGTTTGCATCAAATGGTTTATCGGCCGAAACCCCGCATAACGCGGTAAAATAATCCCCCCCGCAGTCCAAGCAGCAGGTGTCATCATGAGCGACGAAAAACTTATCTCCGATTCTCCCTTCCGCCCCAGCCCGGTCATGCCGACCAGCTTTGATGGCGACAAGGTCATCCAGTTTCAGTGCCGCAAGGGTATCGAATGCTGGAACGCCTGCTGCTCCAACATCGACATCCAGCTCACGCCCTACGACATCCTGCGCCTGAAAAAGCGCCTGGGCATGACGTCCACTGAATTTCTCAAGCAATACACCTACCCGTTTGAAATGGGTCACAACGATATCGCCGGGGTCAAGTTCCAGCCGGTGGAAAATGGCACGGCCTGTCAGTTCATGCGCCCCGAAGGTTGCAGCGTGTACGAAGACCGCCCGACGGCCTGCCGCTATTACCCGGTTGCGCTGCTGTCGCTGCGGCGTGCGGATGAATTTACCGATCGCGCGCAATACGCACTGGTACAGGAATCGCTCTGCAAGGGTCATTTTGAACCACGCTCGCTAACAGTGGATGAATACCGCAAAGAGCAGGGCGTGGAAGACTATGACGAACTGGCGCGCGGCTGGCGCCAGCTGGTTCTAAAAAAGAAATCTGCCGGCCCCACGGTTGGCGCGCCCTCGCAGCGCAGTCTGCAACTGTTTTTCATGGCCTGCTATGACGTTGACCAGTTCCGTGAATTCGTCAAATCCGACGGTTTTCAGGATGTGTACGACGTACCCGCCGATGAGAAGGCCAAATGGGAAGACGACATAAGCATGATGCAGTTTGGTTTCCAGCTTGTTCGTCAGGTCTTGTTCAATGAAATGACCATCGCCATCCGCCCCGATGCCCTGGAACGCAGACTCGCCCGCAAAAAAGAGCGCGAGGCCATGCTGGATCAGATCGTGGAGAAGCTGCCAGTGGATGAATTCGTCAAACCTGTGCCTGAAGAAGAAAAATACGACAAATACAAGTTCTCGGACTCTTAAGCCTGTACGCCCACAATATCTTGTGGGAAATAAGCTACGACAAGCCAGAACCCGCATCCATTGCGGGTTTTCTTTATTCAAGTCCCGGACTGAGTTGCCGATTTAGTACTCCCAATGCGCTGATTCTAAGGATGCGCCATGCGCCTTTTCTTCATCCTGCTGTTTTGCCTGCCCGTCGCTACGCAGGCAACCATTTTCAAATGTCTGGACAAAGCCGGACAGGTGACTTACACCAACGCCGGGTGCGACAAATCCGGGATGAGCGAGGCCAAGATTCTCAGCGCCCCGCCCCCGCCTGCGATCGACGCGCCCAAGCCGGGCAAGACTGAATCCCGCATCATCACGCCAGCGCCCAAAGCCGCAGACGTTGCCAACACACCGACGCAAGCCGTATCCCAGCGCCACGCCACAGCACAGTTGAGTAAAGCACAGGTGCAAAAAACACCGCCGCCAGCAAGCGCGAACTGCGCCATTCTCAACAATCAACTTGGCCAGGTCATGGATGAAATGGACGCTGCGCGCCATGAGAATGTCTTGTCCGGACAGGTCGCCGAGTGGGATTCACGTCTGGCGCAACTGCAATCCGAGAAGTCAAAACTCGGCTGCTTCTGAGTCTGGTTCTAACCCTGGCAGCAACCCCATCAGCGGCGTGGGAAAAGAAACCTGACGCAACGGTACAATGGATGCAACTTTCCAGCTCCAATCATTGCGCCAGATGGACAACACACCGACATTAATTGAAACGCACTTCATCAGCACAAAACCGTACTACGAAGCGGTCAACAATGAAATTGCCCTGTTCGAGGCCGCATACGCCAACGGCCTGCCGATCTTGCTCAAAGGCCCTACCGGCTGCGGCAAAACCCGTTTCATGGAATACATGGCCTGGCGGCTCAAGCGCCCCTTAATTACCGTGTCTTGCCATGACGACCTCACCACTTCTGATCTGGTTGGGCGTTATCTGGTCAAAGGTGGTGAAACCACCTGGGTCGATGGCCCGCTCACGCGTGCCGTGCGTGCAGGCGCGATTTGTTATCTGGATGAAATTGTCGAAGCGCGCAAAGACACCATGGTGGTGATTCATCCCCTGGCCGATGACCGCCGCATGATGCCGATCGAGAAACTCGGCCAGTTGCTGCAAGCCCCGCCCGAATTCTGCCTGGCTATTTCCTACAACCCCGGCTATCAAAGCGTATTGAAGGAACTGAAACAATCTACCCGCCAGCGTTTTGTCGCGCTCTCGTTCGACTACCCTGAAGCCGAACTCGAAGCCAAAATCATCCGCCATGAAACCGGGCTGGATGAAACCGCCACTGCCAAACTGCTCAAACTGGCGGAAATGACCCGCAATCTCAAAGGCAACGGCCTGGAAGAAGGCGCATCCACCCGTCTGCTGGTACACGCCGGAAAGCTCATCGCCAAAGGCGTTGAACCACGCGCCGCCTGCCAGGGCGCGATTGCGCTGGCGCTCACCGACGACGACGACATGATTGACGCCATCAATGAACTCATCGCGGCTTTGTTCTGATGGCGCTTGAAATCAAGCAAGGCCATTACTACAGCAATGGCGCGTATGGCAAAACCTGGGGCGTGCGCATGGTCATGCACTTGCTCAACGACCCCGACACCGGCGAGGACAGCGTGCATTTCAAAGGCGTGGCAGGCTCCTCAAGACGGCAAAACGGCGCAATGCCACTGGATGAATTTGTGCGCTGGGTACGTTACGAAGTGCGGCTGGTAGAAAATGACTGGAAGCGCATCGTCGATGTCGTCGACACCGAAACCAAACAATCGCCTCTCCCTGCCGGAGAGGCGCAGGGGTGAGGGAAAATGCCTAGCCCAGAGGGAGAAGGGAGCAAGTCGCGCTTCGCCACACCGCTCCACCCGGAACACATCAATCAACGGCTGGAAACCGCCTTTGATGTGGAATTCACTTTTCACAAAGTCGATCACCTGGTTGAAATTCTCGCCCCGCTGGATCGCGACAGCCAGGACTTCATCCTCGGTTGGGTGGATCGCATGGCCAGCACCAATATCCAGATCAGCTATGACTTTACCCGCCGCGTGGTGGAGGCGCTGGATAAACTCGACCGCCGCGTAATCGAAGCCTGGGCGGTACATGCCATGGACACTTTCGACCGTGTGGGTCTGCGGCGCGCGCTGGAAGTGCTGGATAAAGTGGACAGCTTTCTGGAACAAGCACACGCCCATGCCGAAGGTGCATTTCTGTCTGAAGTCAAAACCGTGTTGTCCAACTTCCTGTGCGGCCTCTCCGGGCGCAAACTCAAACTGGCCGAAGGCGAGCAGGTTTATACCGATAGCGAAACCCTGTACCTGCCCAATGTCACCGCGCAAATGCAAAGGCAAAGCGACAACTTTCTGCTGTGCAAAGCGCAGGTCGCTTTTATGTGGGCGCAAACCCGCTTTGGCAGTTTTCGCGTTGACTTTGATAGCCTGTGCAGCAATTTTGCCGACCCCGCCCGCGCGCTGGCTGCCTACCATGCCTTGGACAGTCTGCGCCTGGACGCGCGTCTCGCGCACGAATTACCCGGCCTGTGGCGCGATATGCAAACGCTCTACGCCACCCCGCCCGATCCTGCCTGGCAAGACCTGGCAAACGAGTTTGAGACCGCGTTGCACACCACTCAGGCGCTACCGGCATTGTTGCATCGCGCACTTGCCCTGCCCTTGCCCGTGCCGCGCGTACATCACGCCACGCTTAACCCGCAAGCCGTGGCCGCCGTGCGCGATGCGCGCATGGCACGCGAAAAAATACTGCTCCGGGTAAAGCTGGCCGAACTGGCCAAAGAACACCGTGAAGCGCAACAAACAGAGTCCGCCATCCCCGAACAAAACGGCGACACCGAGCCAGCGCAGTTTGAGGCCACACAGGACGGCCAATTCTGGGAACTCAGCCTGGACGATCAGCCCATCGCGCCACCAGATGATGTCAAGCAACTGCTTACCTCCGTCGCGCTCGACTGGGGCGACATTCCGCCCGACTTGCTCACTGCCGCAGGCGATGGTGAGTATGACCCGGCACTCTACCGGCAAGAGGAGAAAAGCCCCGACGACGTGTGGCAAGGCACCTACCATGAGGACGGTGCGTTTCATTACGACGAGTGGGATTTCGCCCGCAAGCATTACCGCAAAAACTGGTGCGTGCTGCGTGAAGTGGATCTCAAGCCTGGCGCGCCGGATTATGTGGACAACGTCATCGAAAAACACAAAGGCCTGGTCAAACACCTGCGCCGTACTTTTGAGGCCATGCGCGACGAAAGCCGTGTGTTAAAGCGTCAACGCCAGGGCGACGACATTGACATTGATGCGCTGATCGAGGCACTGGCCGATTGCAGAGACGGCAGCGAAATGAGCGACCAGCTCTTCATGCAAATCCACCGCGCCGACCGCAGCATGGCCGTGATGTTTATGGTGGATATGAGCGGCAGCACCAAAGGCTGGATCAACGATGCCGAACGCGAATCGCTCATCATGCTGTGCGAATCGCTGGAAACACTGGGCGACCGCTACGCCATCTACGGATTCTCCGGGCAGACCCGCAAGCGTTGTGAAATTTACCGCGTCAAGAGTTTTGACCAGCCCTACAATGCCGAGACAAAGCAACGCATCGCCGGCATCATCCCCAAAGACTACACCCGCATGGGCGTGGCCATCCGTCACCTGTGCAAACAACTCAACGCAATCGACGCCAGAACCAAACTGCTCATCACGCTTTCTGATGGAAAACCGGATGATTACTTCGACATCTATCGCGGCCAGTATGGCATTGAAGACACCCGGCAGGCTTTATTTGAAGCCCGCCGCAGCGGCATTCATCCCTTCTGCATCACCATCGACCGCGAAGGCAAGGATTATCTGCCGCATATGTACGGCCACGCCAACTGGGTGGAAATCGACGATGTCAAAAAACTGCCGCTGAAAGTGGCCGACATCTATCGCAGGCTGACAAGCTGACGGCAAGTGCCAGCAATTAAGTTTGCAGTTTGCGCAGGGTTGAGAAACAGTCTTGCGGCGCGTCTGTCTTGCCCAGCCGATGTATCCGTCCCACTTCATTTTCATACCAGCCATTGTGCATCTGGTTTGGGTAGGCTTCATAAGCCCACCATGTGCCGTCTGCATCCTGGGCAAGGTAGGCTGCCCATTCGGGGATTTCTTCTGGTGTAAACAAGGCTGGTGTCACGCAGTGTAGAGGTAGCTGCGATTGTACGGGTAGTTGGGTTGTGTTCCTGCAATACCCTTGCCTGCCAGCACTTGCCAAAGCTCCATCCAGCCCCGATCGAAGGCATAGGCCGACCCGGCCATGTAAATGCGCCAGATGCGGTATTTCTTTTCACCTATCATGCGCCGCGCCTCATCCTCGTGTGTTTGCAGGCGGCTTACCCACTCCCACAGCGTGCGTCCATAGTGCGGGCGCAGGTTCTCGGCATCCAGGCATTCCAGCCCGCCATCGGTGGCATGTTGCATCAGCTCGGAAACATGCGGCAGCTCGCCACCGGGAAAAACATACTCATCGACAAATTCAGAAATGCCACTGCCCAGGCCCTGTGACCTGAGCGCGGCAGCGGTGATGCCGTGATTCAGCGCCAACCCGCCGGGTTTAAGCAGATCGTGAATTTTTCTGAAGTAAGCCGTCAACTGGCGACGCCCGACATGCTCAAACATGCCGACACTGGCGATCTTGTCGAACTGCGACTGGCTCGGCAAATCACGATAATCCATCAGGCGAATGTTCACCTGGCTTTGCAAGCCGCGTTGCCCGATCAGGTTCTGCACATAATCGTGCTGGTTCTGCGAAAGCGTGATGCCAGTGGCCTTGACGCCGTAATGCTCGGTCGACCAGAGCAGCAACCCGCCCCAGCCGCAACCAATATCAAGAAAATGCTCGCCGGGTTTGAGTGCAAGTTTCTTGCAGATGTGATCGAGCTTGGCTTCTTGCGCTGCCTCCAGCGTCATTTCCGCATTGCGGTAATAAGCGCAGGAGTACACGCGCCGCGCATCCAGCCACAGCCGGAAAAACTCATTGGAAACGTCATAGTGATACTGGATATTCTTGCGGTCGCGCAACCGCGTATGCCGCCACCATTTCCAGGCATCCGTGCCCTTGCGATCATGGCAGGCGTGGTCTTTGCACAAGCGGTCGCCCAGCGCAAGAATGTCCTGCGGGCGGCCTTCAAGGTCTATCGCGCCTTCAACATAGGCGCGCGCCAGTTTTCCAAGCGATGCGCCAATCAGGTTTTTGACCGAACCAGGATCATGCAAGTACAGGAAAACTTTTGCCGAATCGGCATCACCCAGCGTCTGCCCGTTCCACAGCCTGACATGAAGCGGCAGGCCCTGTAAGCGCCCGGCCAACTGCCGGATCAATACACTTTCCAGCATCTCTAAACTCCCTGATGAACACCCCCATCTGCGAATTATAGAAACGGAACTCAGCATTCGCAGGCGCGTCAGGCCAGGTCAGCGACCAAGCTACCCAAAACCACTTGTGGCACAATCAGTTCCGCCATATAAGCCACATGATCAACTCCCATGGCAAGCACGGCCCCGGACTTTGCCGCTGCGGCCATCTCCGGGGTCAGTTCAAAGCGCAGAAAATGCACGGAGGAGGTTTTTTCTTCGTTTTCGCGCTCCAGGTCTTCGTCGGCAATGGCATAAACGCGTGCGTAATCCATGACCTGCACCCACACGCGATTTTCGATACCCTTGAGCTTTGCCAACATCATGCGGCGCTCGGCCTCATCAGGGTATTCGATCATCATGGTGGCCTTCCAGTTGCTGCCGTCCGGCACTAGTGGACCGTAGGCTTCCAGTTCGTCCAGAATGCCCGCCTCTTCAAAGGTCTTTTCAATGCGCAGCATTTCCTGGATCTGGTAGCGGATGGTGAGCTCGTCTTCAAACACCAGCGTCACGTTACCCCCCAGATGCACGATGCGATTCTTCTTGTGCGCCATGACGCGCGCACGAAATTCGGGGCGCGCCTTGGCATACGCTTCCAGGCTCATAAGGGATTCACGGGTAATTTGCGGCATGTTGCGCTCCTTGCTTACAGGCCGTAGGCCATTTTCAACAACGTAATCGGATGCTGCTTTTGCGCGGTTGCGCCCGCGCCCATGCCTTGCAGGATGTGGCGACCGGCAATGGCGCAATCCGAGCTGATGTAGTCGGGCTGGGCTTCGTTGGCCATGCGCGCCACCGGCTTCACGATCTTCATCGAGTTGGCGAAATATTCGCTCTTCACACCCCAGGTGCCATCATGGCCGGAGCAGCGTTCGATATTGGTGACTTCGGCGCCAGCCAGTTGCAAGGCTTCTTTCGTCTTCGGCCCGACATTCTGCACGCGCTGGTGACAGGGCGCGTGATAGGCCACCTTGCCCAGCGGCTGCTTGAAATCGGTTTTCAGCAGGCCATCAGCGTTGCGCGCCATCAGGTATTCAAACGGATCCCACATGGCTTCTTTCACCGCCTGCACGTCGGCGTCGTCGGGGAACATCAGCGGCAGTTCCTGCTTGTACATCAGCGTGCAGGACGGCACGGCGGTGAGGATGGCGTAGCCTTCGCGTGCCAGTCTGGCCAGATGCGCGATATTGGTTTCTTTCAGTTTCTGCACGGTCTCCAGATCGCCCAGTTCCAGCTTGGGCATCCCGCAGCAGGCTTCTTTCTCCACCAATACTGCGGGCACTTGGTTGTGCTTGAGAATCGCCAGCAGGTCATGGCCAATGCCGGGCTCGTTGTAATTCACGTAGCAGGTGGAATAAATCGCCACCTTGCCCGGCGTGCGCTGGCCGGCTTTCACGGCAAAGCTGTTATCGGGACGGGCAGTGCTACGGAATTTGGCGCTGTCGTAATGCGGCAGCTTGCGTTCGGCGTGGATACCCAGGTTCTTGTCGAGCAGCTTTCTGATCGGCTGGCTTTCCAGCGATGCATTCACCGCCTGCACCACCACCGGAATCGAGGCCAGCTTGCCGATGGCATCGGTGGAGGACAACAATTTGTCGCGGAAAGTCACCTCGCCTTTTTTGAACTTGATGGCCTTGGCGCGCAGCATGGTATGGGGGAAATCCAGATTCCACGGATGCGGCGGCACATACGGACACTTGGTCATGTAGCACAGGTCGCACAGATAACACTGGTCAACCACCTTCCAGTAGTCCTTCTTGTCCACGCCATCCACTTCCGTGGTGGACGACTCGTCCACCAGATCAAACAGTGTCGGGAAGGAGGTGCACAGCGAGACGCAGCGACGGCAGCCATGGCAAATATCAAAAATACGCTCAAGCTCATGATTGAGCTTGTCTTCGTTGTAGAAGTCCGGATTTTTCCAGTCGAGTGCGTGACGGGTAGGTGCTTCGAGACTGCCTTCGCGTGTCGTCATGATGCTTTAATTCCTAAATAACCACAGGGGCACAGAGACACAGAGAACATCAAATTTCCCCGCATGGCGAGGTTTCCCGAATCAAAAGGCTCACTTTGTCTGTAACGCAAAGCCTTGCATTACGCCCTTCACATGCCGCAGCCTGTAGTTTTTCTCTGTGCCTCTGTGCTGATTCAAATCAGGGCGGGCTTTTGCCCGCCAGATTCAATTACGCGCCCAGGCAATTACGAACCTAGGGTATCCAGGGTTTTCTGGAACTTGTTGGCGTGGGAACGCTCGGCCTTGGCCAGGGTTTCAAACCAGTCGGCGATTTCGTCGAAACCTTCGTCACGCGCGGTTTTGGCCATACCCGGGTACATATCGGTGTACTCGTGGGTTTCACCAGCGATCGCGGTTTTGAGGTTGTCGGCGGTGGGGCCAAATGTCATGCCGGTGGCCGGGTCGCCGCAGCTTTCCAGATACTCCAGGTGGCCGTGCGCGTGGCCGGTTTCACCTTCGGCGGTGGAACGGAATACCGCAGCCACATCGTTGTAGCCTTCAACATCAGCCTTGGCTGCGAAGTACAGATAACGGCGGTTGGCTTGGGATTCGCCGGCAAAAGCGGCTTTCAGATTGCCCTCGGTTTGAGAGCCTTTCAGTGCGGCCATGGTTGTCTCCTAGGTAAACATCAATATTGCAGAATCAAAAAAACTGCCCCGCAATATGGAGGAACCAATCAGAGCTTCCATCATTACCGGGGCAGCTGCTTGGTTTAGACCGAGTCTAAAACCTGAACGGAATATAGATTCCGCCCAAACACCTGTCAACAGGTTTGGCCTGAATCTGCTTGCACAAGCAATTCAGTTGGCAGTTCGCCAGGTGAAAACACGCGCGGTGCATATATCCCTTGTTACGGTGTAGTGTTGCGCTGTCATTTTGCTGGCAGAATGTGGCGGTTTTGAGAAATGGCGGGTTGAGACACCGGGTTTCGCCAGCGACCAAGAAACAGCCTCATGCAAACATATAGCGCACGCATAGAACACATCCGACAAGCCACGCCCACAATAAAAACCTTTGATTTGATTGTGGACGAACCGGGATTCAGGTATTTGCCAGGCCAGTGGATAGAAGTCTCCGCCCAGATTGATGGCGTGCTGCATACCAGCGGTTATTCCGCCACTACGGCTCCCAACCAGGCTGGCCGGGTCGGCCTGGCAATCAAAAACAGCGCCAGCCACCAGACAACCCGTTGGTTGTATCAATTGCATGAAGGCGATTGCCTGAACATCTCACGCGGCCAGGGGCCGTTTGTGTTCTTGCCGGATATGGGAGAAGACATCGTGCTGATTGGCGGCGGGGTTGGCGTCACGCCCCTGCTGTCGATATTCCGCTATGTACGCGATTACTCGCCGGAAACACACGCTACGCTGTTCTACAGCGTCAGCCACCCTGATGAAATCCTGTTCCGCGAAGAGCTGGAACAAGCCTCACGCCAGCACAACAACCTGAGCCTGGAAATCACCGTCACCCAAGCCTGCGCTGGCTGGTCAGGCCAGACCGGTCGTATCAACAAACTTAAACTGGCTGCGTTGAATGCTGCACCGGACTCGCTGTTTTATCTGTGCGGTCCGCCAGGCATGGTCGATGATATGGAAAAATTCCTGCGCGAACTCGGCGTGCACACCAGCCGCATCATTTTCGAGAAATGGTGGTAGGACGCTAAAGCCCATACGCACTAAGACCGTAAAATAACCATTATCATTTTACGGTTTACAGGACGGGGGTCGTGATGATCAGGGAACTCTTTTGTCTGGCAACTCTTGCACTGATTGCAGCTTCGCCTCAAGCCGCCCTGGCGAACAAAAGCAAAGCTGAACCCGTCATCACCACACAGGTTGTGGAAGAGCGGCTGGCCGCCATCAGCGCCGATCAAACCAGATTGATTGACGCCATCAACAAAGGCAAGAAAAGCGCCGCTTTTTGCCGCCATTGTCATGGCGACGGCGGCTATAGCGTGTTAGGCGACGTGCCCAATCTGGCAAGTCAGAATGCCGCCTACCTTGCGGAGCAAATGAACAAGCTGGCTGATGGTCGGCGCAAATCCGAATTCATGGAAGGCATGATCAAAGCGCTTACACTGGAAGAGCGCGTCAATATCGCGCTGTTTTATGCCAGTCAGCCCAGCCCGGTCGCCACTGTCAAAGATGCTTCGCAGGCCGCCGCTGGCAAACGGCTGTACCTGAAAATTTGCATCAGCTGTCACGGCAGCAACGGCGCGGGCACCAACAAAATTCCCCGCATAGCCGGGCAGCAGTCTCAATATCTGCAAGATTCGTTGAAACGTTATCGCAGCAGTTCGGGAGAACGCATCGACCTGCAAATGGCTGCCTTTACCCGCAATTTGAAAGATGCCGACATTACCAACCTGGCGGCTTATATTTCAAGCATGCCTTGAAATGGTCATGACCAAGCGGGGCTTGCCGGATATGAATACCTGGCCAGGATCGTCACCACGGTGACCTCTCGCCGCGCGAGGGAAAGTTTTCTGCTGATGTTTCGCGGGAGCGAATAAATCAGCTTTTACCTTGGCTAATCGACCAGCCACAAACGCGCCAATCTGACATCCTGCACACGATTCCCCAGCAGACGCACGTCGCCTTGCTGGCGATCATCACCGGTAGGGGTAAATTCAAAGCGGAAATGGCGTTCAAGCCTGAGTTGGCCATTGCCATCACGCGCCAGACGAAGACTGGCCTGGCTCACCGTATCATCCAGAAACTGGACGCCTGCCGCCTCGCAGGCTTTACCTGCGGCGGCATGTGCCGTTTCCCGCGCCTTGAGGCTGTCTGAGATGAACCAGATCGCCGCAACGATCACGGCCAGGATAAGCAATTCACTCAATTGATGGCTCTGGTACAGCACTTATTCCTGCGGCACCGATACCGGCATACGGAACAATGCTGCCACCTGTCTGGCAGGGCGTTTGCCAGTGGAGCTTGCCGACACCGCAACCGGATGCGCGATTGGCGGCGCTGCCGGACGCACCGGTGCACGGTACTCCGGCACCTGCGATGCGCCAGGCGAGTAACCCGGCACCAACACCTGATTGATGTTTTTACCAATCAGTTTCTCGATGTCCTTGAGATAACGCGCTTCATCTTCAGTCATCAACGAAATCGCCTCGCCGCTGGCGCCTGCGCGCCCGGTGCGGCCAATGCGATGCACATAGTCCTCGGCATTATGCGGCAGGTCATAGTTGATGACGTAGGGTAGCGCGGAAATGTCGATGCCGCGCGCCGCCACATCAGTTGCCACCAGCACGCCAACCACGCCGGATTTGAAGTCATCCAGCGCCTTGATGCGTTCCTGCTGGGTTTTATCGCCATGAATGGCGGCGGCGTGGACACCCGACTTGTTCAGTTCCTGCGCCAGCCGGTTGGCGCTGAGCTTGGTGCCGGTAAACACCAGCACCTGCTTCAGTTCGCGGCTACGAATCAGATGGATCAGCAGCGCGCGTTTCTTTTCGTGATGCACCGGATGCAATACCTGGGTCACGGTTTCCGCTGTGGCGTTGCGCCGCGCCACCTCGATGCGTTGCGGATTGTTGAGGATGGTGCGCGCCAGCGATTCGATCTCCTGCGGGAAAGTCGCCGAGAACATCAGGTTCTGGCGAGATTTAGGCAGCAGCTCGACGATGCGTTTGAGATCGGGCATGAAGCCCATGTCCAGCATACGGTCGGCTTCGTCCAGCACCAGCACCGAGACTTGCGACAAGCTCAGGGTTTTGTTCTGCACATGATCAAGCAAACGCCCAGGCGTGGCGACGAGGATTTCCACCCCGTTTTTCAATGCCGGAATCTGCGTATTGATGTTGACGCCGCCATACACGCACAGCGAACGCAGCGGCAGATATTTGCAGTACGCCTTGACGCTTTCTTCGACCTGGATCGCCAGCTCGCGCGTGGGCGCCAGCACCAGTGCGCGGATGGGGTGGCGCGCAGGGGAAGTGCTGGTGTTGGCAAACTGCGCCAGCTTTTCAATAATCGGCAAGGAGAAACCGGCCGTTTTGCCCGTACCTGTCTGCGCGGCGGCCAGCACGTCATGCCCCTTCAACGCGACAGGAATCACCGCCTCCTGAATGGGCGAGGGTTCCTTGTAGCCAAGATCGGTCAGTGCATTGAGTATATCGGAGCGCAGCCCCAGGTCAGCAAAAGCCATATTCTCCTAAATTGCGGCTATTCAATATTCCGCCAGTCAAACCCGCCATCCTGACAGGCCACTTCAATCCAATCGGGTTCGCAGTCCAGCGCCTGCGCCAATGCCGCTCTGGCCAGATCACGCGTGTTGTTCTTTTGCGAGAGGTGCGCAGCAACCACGTGACGCAATCCCGAAACATCCATTTTTTCCAACAAGCCGGCCGCCTGACGATTTTCCAGGTGGCCGTACTGCCCCCCCACACGTTTGCGCAGGCTCGGCGGATAAGACCCGCTGGCCAGCATATCGGCGTCGTGATTGCACTCCAGCACCAAGGCATGCACACCGCCCAGGCTCGCCGCGATATGCGCGGTAATATGCCCGACGTCAGTCAGCACCCCAAGCCTGCGCATACCCTTTGGCGTGGCGGCCTCAAATACGAATTGCACAGGCTCGCGCGCATCGTGCGGCACCGGAAAAGGCAACATTTCAAGGCTGCCCACACGAAATGTGCGATTGGGTGTAATCGTCTCCACCCAGGGCAAAACATCCACCTGCGTCCGCCAATTCACATAAGTGCCATGCGTACACCACACTGGCAGTTCATGCCTGGCCGCCAGTCTTGCCACCCCGCCCACATGATCACTGTGCTCGTGGGTAACCAGAATCGCATCCAGATCGTCCGGCGCGAGTCCCAGCCGGGCAAGGCGTGATCGGGTTTCCGTCAGTGAAAACCCGCAGTCCACCAGAACGCGGGTATCACCGCACTCAACCAGCAGGCCGTTGCCTTCGCTGCCGCTGCCCAGGCTGGCAAATCTCACTGTTTATTTCAGTTCTTTATGCAGCAGGTTGATGATTTTCTTTTGCGTGGAAGGTTCAACCGCCTTGCCTTCGCCACCAGCCACGCTCACGCGCGTCTTGCCGCCGTTTTCAAGCACTCTGATCTGTACCTGCGGCGTGGTTTTGTCCTGCTTGCCACGCCAGAAAGCCATCTTGGCGAACAGACCATCATCTTTCTTGGAAGCGTTATCAATCTGCGGGTCGATATAACGCACGAAATACACGCCCTTGGAGCGGTCGCGGTCTTCCACCGCGAAGCCGACGCGATCCAGCGCCAGACCAACACGCCGCCAGGCGCGATCGAAGGCTTCGTCCATTTCCAGATCGCTGCCGACAATGCGTGCGATCTCGGGCGCTTGCCGGCTGGCCAACATGGCGCCGGCGCGCGCATCCTCCACACCAAAACGCTGCATCAGACGGCGCAGCATTTCCGCTTCCAGTTCCGGATCAGCAGGGCGCGGCTGCCACACTGTCTTGTCTTTACCTTCGGTGGCATACACTTCGATCATGCCGCGATGGCTGATATAAATCTCGGTGCCGCCTGTTGCGGCTTTCTCGACGCGAGTGCGGAATTTGTCGCGCTCAGGCGTCGAATACAAGCCCTCAATCACCTTGCCCAGGGTGCGGCGGATGGCGTCCTGTGGAATTTTGGCGCGGTTTTCCGCCCAATCCGTTTCAATGACGCCGGTTTCCCTGGATTCCAGATTGACCAGAAAACCGAGTTCCTGCCAGAAATCCTTGATCACCGGCCACACCTGTTCAGGTGGTGCAGACACCACCAGCCAGCGCTGCGAACCGGCGCGCTCGATGCGTGCCTTGTCCTGCTCGGGCAACAACCTGGAATCAGCCAGTACGCTTCCCCTGCGGTCTCTGGAATAAGCCGACAGCGTGGCCGTACCGCCACCAGCCACATCCGGAATCGCATAGCGATTGTCGCCCGTTGGTGCGGTCAAATCCGGGGGAATCTCCAGCGGCGGCGCTTTGCCTGCAGATTTGTAGTCGATCTTTTTCGTTTCCATCAACCCGCAGCCGCTGGTCATGGCAACAACGGCAGTCAGCGCAAACAGTTTTGCTCGCATTTTCATCATTTATCGCACTCCAGCTTGTTTCATGACATTGCGCAAAGTGTCGTGATATGCCGCAGAAAGCGGAGATAACGGCAGGCGCAGGCCATGTTCGATTTTGCCCATTTCAGCCAGCGCCCATTTCACGGGAATGGGATTGGCCTCGACAAACAGTTTGGTATGCAGCCCGAACAATTGCCGGTTGATTTCGCGCGCCCGCGCCAGGTTTCCGGCAAATGCCAGCGCGCACATTTCATGCATCAGTTTAGGCGCGATGTTGGATGTGACCGAAATCACGCCGTGTCCGCCCAACAACATGAAGGCCAGACTGCTGGCATCATCGCCGCTATACAGGGCAAAGTCGGCCGGTGCGCGATGAATCAGATCGGTACCACGTTCCATATTGCCGGTGGCATCCTTGAGTCCGACGATATTCGGCACTTCGGCCAGACGCAGCACAGTGTCATTGTGCATATCGGCCACCGTGCGCCCGGGAACATTGTAGAGAATGACAGGAATATCCACACCCTCGGCAATCGCCTTGAAGTGGCGGTAAAGTCCTTCCTGCGTGGGTTTGTTGTAGTAGGGCACTACCGACAGCACGGCATTTGCGCCCGCAGTTTTTGCGCAGTGCGTGAGTTCGATGGCTTCGCGCGTGGAGTTGCCGCCAGTGCCGGCAATCACCGGAATGCGTCCGGCGATCTGTTCGACCGTCACCCGGATCAGTTCGCAATGTTCATCGTAATCCACTGTGGGTGATTCGCCCGTGGTACCCACCACCACAATGCCGTCCGTGCCCTGCTCAACGTGCCAGTCCAGCAAACTGCGCAGACTGGCAAAATCCAGGCTGCCGTCTTCATGCATCGGCGTGGCGATCGCCACCAGACTACCCTTGATCATTCGCGTTCTATGGCCAAAATAAAGCGCTGATTCTAACATTACGGCGCAAACCCGGACACCACGCCTGAAAGTGCGGCAAACCTGGCTGTCAGTATGCCAACCAGCACGGGACTCAGCATAGCCAGTCCGCCCAGCAATGCGAATACGGCCAGCGTCATCCCCGCCGAAAAACCATTCACACCCGGCAACAAGCGCGACATTAGCGCAACCGACAACTGCGCAAGCAATACCAGCACCAGCGCAGGTAAAGCCAGTTGCGCCGCCGTGCCAAAAAATGCCGCGCCCAGCTTCGCCGCATCCAGATTGACGCCGACGGTCGCCAGAGTTTGCACAGGCAACGCCGCAAAACTTTCATGCAGCGCCTGCAATAACAGCAAATGCCCGTTAGCCGCAAAAAAACCCAATAACGCCAGCCACCAGCCCAGATTTTGCGCTACCGTTTCCAGGCCGCCATGCTGCTCAAAATCGGCTTGTCCATCTAGGCGCTGCATCAAACCCTGATTCGCCACCAATCCAAGATAAGCCAGTGCGGCCTGCGCAACAGCCACCAGCACGCGGGCGGCAAATCCCATGGCTGCCCCGGCCATGAATGAAAGCCCCAGCCAGGCCAGGCCAGGCGCAGAAAACGGCTCAACAATCGGTGTTTCAAGCATGGCTGGCGCCCACACCCAGGCCAGCATCCCCGCCACGAACACGCGCAAGCTCCAGGGTAAACGCGACATCAGCGGGTCAAGCCATACCCAACCCAGCAGCCGGAAAAACGCATACAGCCAGGCGGCAAGAAGTGGTTGGGGCAGGACTAAATCCATCTGTTCAGAAACTATTCAATCAGACCCGGGAAACCGCCCAGCATCTGGCGGGCAAATTCGATCAGCCGCCCGCCCATCCAGCTGCCCAGAAAAACCAGCACCACCGCCAGCACCAGCAACTTGGGCACAAATGCCAGTGTAGGTTCGAGAATTTGTGTGGCGGCCTGAAACAGGCTCATCACCAGGGCGGTGACGAGCAATGCGACCAACACCGGCAAGGCAAGGGTGAATGCCAGCCACAGGCCTTGTTGCAAGAGGTCTTCCATCAGCGTGAGACTCGCGTTGGCGATATTTTGCCCCCCTCTCCCTGCGGGGGAGGGCAGGGTGAGGAAACGGACACGGCGCGAAAAAGTTTCATATTTCAGGTTGGCAAATCGCCATGTCCGTTAGAAGCTGTTCACCAGTGAGCCAACCAGAAGATTCCAGCCATCCGCCATGACAAACAGCAACAGCTTCAACGGCAGCGCGACCATTTGCGGCGGCACCATGATCATGCCCAGACTGGTCAGCACGCTGGCGACCACCAGGTCGATAATCAAGAACGGCAGGATCACCATGAAGCCGATCTGGAACGCGGTTTTCAATTCGCTGGTGACAAAGGCGGGGGCAAGCACATGAAAAGGAATCGCCTCCGGCTTCTTGACATCAACGACCGCGCCCTTAGGCATGAACAGCGCCAGGTCGGCGGTGCGGGTTTGCCTGAGCATGAAACCTTTCATCGCATCCGCCGCCTTGTCGCGCGCTGCCTGTGCGCTAATCTGGCCTTTGCTGTAGGGTTCCAGCGACTGCGCCTGGATATTCTGCGTGATTGGGTACATCACAAACCAGCTCAGCAGCAGCGACAAGCCCAACAGCACCAGATTGGGCGGCGCATAGTGGTTGCCCAGCCCTTGCCGCAGCAGAAAAAACACCACGGCAACCCGGGTAAAAGCCGACAGGCTCAGCAACAGCGCAGGCAAAAACGGCAACAGCAACACATAGGGCAGGCTCGATGCCGGAATGCTATAGGCCTGCCCGCCGGGCGATACCTGAAACAGCCCCAAGCCTGGTTCTGCCGCCAGTACCCAGGCGGGCGACAACATCAGCACACATGCAAACAGACGTCTCATGTCGGCTCCGTCTGCGCGACCGGTTTGGGAAGTGTGTGCAAGGTTCGTATCTGCCCCGCCCCCACCCCCAGCAACAACCAGGTGTTTTCCACTTCGACCACCACCAGTTTCTCACGCGCGCCCAACATGGCAGAACCGATGATCTTGACCGGCCCCGGCTTGCCAACCCGGGGCAGATAACGCTTGACCAGCCAGGCCGCCAAGACAAACAAGCCCAGGATCAACAATAGCGATGCCACCACGTTGATTATTCCGCCTGTAACCGGGGCGCTTGCGCCTGCATATGCCAGGCTAGGCAACAACCCCGGCGTCATGGTTACAAGACTCCATCCTGATCGGGTCATACTCGCTTCCTCTTCAATTGTTGCCAGCACGCAACCAGGCTTGCGCCCATTGGCGCATGTCCTGACCATTCCCGTCAATGCGTACCTGCCCGGCAATCGATCCAATACGCACTTCCAGCTGCATGAACTGCGGCCACATTAGCTGCCCAGCCTGATTGACAACCGACTCTGCCAATGCACGCCGGATCAATTGCAGCAGCGATGCACGCCAGTATTCCGCAACATGCGGCGGCGAATGGCGGGTTTGCAGCCCGCCCCGGTAACGCACATCCAGCCAGGCCTGAGCCAGTGCGCTATCAACCTCAACAAGCGGGTAATTACGCAATCGGCTGGTGGCTGTCTGGGGCAGGCGCGCAATTGGCGGTTTGCCTGCGTCACCCGCGACCGCGCTTACCAGCACGCCCTGCCGCGCCATGCCTGGTGTGGCCCGCAAACGCTGACCAAGCCGCTTTGCCAGCAGTTCAGTCCCATGGCCAAAGCCCGCGCCAGCATTTACCGCGCGTATGCAGGCCATCTCGGTTTCTGTCAGTGCTGGCAGTTTCATCATGCCAATTGTTCCATATCGGCAAACCCGTCCTGTCCGCCCGGGTTTTCGGCACCCCAGGCGCGCTGCGCAAGCTCATCGTGCAAGGTGTTCTCACGCCGCGTTTGCAGATACCGCTGGGCAATGGCGTGGCGCATCGCCAGTGTCTTGAATGCATCCACACGCCTGTTTTCCTGCTGCCAGAGCATCAGTGCCTGCTGCCACTGTTGTTTTGCATGGCGTTCGGCTGCATTGGCAGCCGCCAATTCAATCTGCCAGTCAGACAAAGCCTTGGCAGACTGCCGCGCCACGTCGGCCTGGCAACCTTCGCGCATCACCGTCGCCAAGACCTGCGCATGATGTTCACGCCATTGTTGCAGGCGAACCAACCGGGTTCGCGTGTTAAGCCAGGCCACATGCGCCAGCCTTACCTGGCGCGATTTGGATTCAGCGCGCCGTTCAGCCAGATCCAGAACGATTTGCAGGGGAAAGTTTTGCATCCGGCACAATTCCTAAACTTAAGGCAAGATTTCAGCCAGCCGTGCACGCGCCTGTTCACGTGCAACCCGCTGCGCGAACTCCTGGGCAAGATATGCCTGCATCACGGGCTGCAACTTCATGGCCTCATCCAGCACTGGATCGGCGCCGGGCGCGTAGGCGCCCACTGCGATCAGATCGCGGCTGCGCCGGTAGCGCGAGTACAGATATTTGAAACGGCGAACACGCGCCTGTTCCTCCTCGTCAATCAGATTGGGCATGGCACGGCTGATGGAAGATTCGATGTCAATCGCAGGATATATCCCGGCATCGGCCAGATCCCGCGACAGCACAATGTGTCCATCCAGAATCGAACGCGCGGCATCGGCGATCGGATCCTGCTGGTCATCCTGCTCCATGAACACGGTAAAAAACGCCGTGATGGAACCGCCGCCTGCACGCGCATTGCCAACACGTTCACAAAGCTGCGGCAGTTTGGCAAACACCGAGGGCGGATAGCCCCGCGTGGCTGGCGGCTCGCCAATGGCCAGCGCGACTTCCCGCTGTGCCATGGCGTAACGCGTCAACGAATCCATGATCAGCAGCACATGTTTGCCTTGATCCCTGAAATATTCGGCGATGGAAATCGCGTAGGCCGCGCCATTCAAACGCATCAACGGCGGCGTATCGGCGGGCGCCGCCACCACCACTGCACGCGCCATACCCTGCGCCCCCAGATTGGTCTCGATAAATTCCTTGACTTCGCGCCCCCGCTCGCCGATCAGGCCGACCACCACCACATCCGCATCGGTATAGCGCGCAATCATACCCAGCAGCATGCTCTTGCCCACGCCGCTGCCGGCAAACAGGCCAAGCCGCTGACCGCGGCCTACCGTAAGCAAACCGTTGATGGCAGCGACGCCAACATCCAGCGGCTCACGGATCGGCGCCCGCTCCAGCGGGTTGAGCGGACGCGAATAAAGCGGTATGCGCTGATCCGTAACCAAAGGCCCCAAGCCATCCAGCGGACGGCCTGCGCCATCCAGCACACGCCCGAGCAACTGCGCGCCCACCGCCACCTGACGCACCTGATCCTGCGCGCGTCGGCGCGGCACATAGCGTTTTCCCAAACGCGGCGGTTGCATGACCAGGGGATTCTCTGGAATCACGCGCGCGCCCGGCATCACTCCGTAAATATCGGTGGACGGCATGAGAAACAATTTATCGCCAGCAAAACCAACGACTTCAGCATCTACCGTCTGCCCGCTGCGCAAATGCACCGCACACTGGCTGCCAATGGGCAAACGCAGGCCGACCGCTTCCATCACCAGACCGGAAACCCGGGTCAATCGCCCGCTTTCCGCCCACGGCTGTGCCAGGCTGACTGCCCGGCGGCAATCCGCCAGATATTCACGATAGCGAACAGTGCGATCCATTTTCTTTCGCTTCTAGCTTCTTTCGCCACTGGATCATTCTCAAAAACGCTGCGGACACGACGCACGCACGCAGACAGTACCCGAGGTACGGCAAGCGGGTGCAACAAAGTACGCAGTGTTTCTGAAATGGCATCATTCAAACCAGTTGCGATTGGAGCCCAGTACAGAAACCACCTGCCGCCAGCGCGTTTGCAGGGTTGCATCCAGATCGCCCTGCAGCGTTTCTATCAGACAGCCGCCACGCACAATACGTGCGTCTTCTACCATGCGCAGGCGGCTGCGATCCAGCAAATCATTCAGAATCGGCCTTACGATGCGCGCATCTTCCGGATTCAGCAACAATCTCGCGTCACGGGTCGTGTCCGCCATCTGGCGCAAGGCCAGATTGACCACTTCCAGAATGCGCTCCGGTCTGGCAGACAGCTCGCCTGCCACCACCTGACGCGCAACGTCCAACGCAAGATTCAGCACTTGATCGGCCAGACGAAAATCCAGCGCATCCAGCGCCGCGCCAAGGCTCTCGGCTAGCTGTCGCAGGCGTTTTGCTTCCTGTGCCAGTTCATCGCGCGCCTGCGCCATGCCGGCGGCATAGCCTTGCTGGCGTGCCGCCTCAAACCCGGATTGCTGTTGCTCTGCCAAACCACCATCCGCTGGCCTGGCCTGCGGTATGCCGGGTTGATTTTGAACTTGAGCCGCCGGTTCCCGGACTTCCCAACGCTCAAACGCGCTGCGCGCATCGTCTTCGCCGGTCAAGGCGGTGTTTATGGGCTTGTCTTCATTCATATCGCTATTTGACCCAGCCTGACCAATTCACGCAATAGTTTGACGGTTTGCTGTTGTGCGTTTTCGATATCCGACAGTTTCACCGCCCCCAACGCATCCAGATCGTCACGCAAACGCCCGGCGGCAGTTGCGGGCATGTTGGAGAGCAAATGTTCCACCAGTTCCGGGTCAGCGCCTTTCAAGGCCAACAACAAGGTTTGCCCCGGCACGGCCTTGAAAAAAACCATGCGCGCATCCCCCGACAGGCGCGCCAGATCATGCCACTCCAACTGTCCGAGCTTTAAGCGACCCAACGCCTGCGGGTCATGTTTTGCCAGTTCGGCCTCCAGACCCGCGCGTGTCGCCGGTGTCAGGCGCGCAAACAAATCTGCCGCCAAGTCTTCGCCCGACGTATTTGTCTCGTGCTCGGCAGCCAGCGCCTGCGCCAGCCAGATATCCAGTTCACGCAAGACTTCAGGGGACACCGTCTGCACATCATCCACCGATTGCAGCAACTCCAGTTGCATTGTCTGCGGCAGCCACTCCAGCGTGGCCGCTGCCAAACCCCGCTCCAGCCGGGTCAATACCAAAGCCGCAATCTGCGCTGGCTGGTCGCGCAGCAAGGCGGCAATTTCGGCAGGGTCTTTCCATGCCAGCCGCTGCATTTCCGCCGAGCCACCCACAAGCCGGGCAAGCAATTGGCGCGCCTGGTCGTCGCCCACCGCGCGCGTCAATGCCGCATCCAGAAAAGCATCCGCATCCGCTCCAATACCGGTCTGACGCACCGCTTCGCGCTGGTACGCCTGCATCACGTCCTGCACGCGCGCTCTTGGCACAGGCCCCGATTCACGCATGGCACGCGCAAGTTCGGCAACTTCCAGCGGCGACAGATAGCGCAACACCTGCGCGGCCACATCCTCGCCCAAGGCCATCAACAACACTGCGCTGCGCTCCACGCCATCGCGATTCATGTTCCCTGCACCCAGAATTTGACGACGCTGGCCGCCAGGCGCGGATCCTGCGCGACAAGCTGGCGCAAGGCATTCAATTCCTGGGTAAACCCCTGTTCAGTTTCCATTGCGTCCTGGCTTGTCCGACTGTGCTGGCGATGGTGACGCAAGAGCAACCACAAACCCAGCAAGGCCAGCACCCCCAAAACACCCGGCAGGATTTCACTGCGCCAATCGCCCGGCAAGGAGAATCCATCCCCTGCGCGCTGTGTCAAATCGCCCTGCGCGGATGCGGGTGTCAAATCGCCCTGCGCGGGCGTGGATGGAAGCGTTGCAGTTTGCGGAATCTG
>CAYTZP010000019.1:5945-34142 GCA_964442685.1 uncultured Thiobacillus sp. | reverse complement strand
CACGGCGCGTAGGGGTTTCATGATCCGGGGCGGCAATTCGCCATGTCCGTTAGGCGGGCTTGTAAGCCAAATCCAACTCGCGCGCTGCTTTCACGTCATCCAGTCTGCGTACAGGTTGGGTGTAGGGCGCGCCTTTCACCAGTTCGGCGTTGGTGAGGGCTTCTTCCTTGATCTTGATGCAGGCTTCGACAAACGCATCCAGCGTTTCGCGGCTTTCGGTTTCGGAAGGCTCGATCAACAGGCATTCCGGCACCAGCAGCGGGAAGTAGGTGGTGGGTGCGTGGAAACCATAGTCCAGCAAACGCTTGGCGAAGTCCATGGCCGAGACGCCGGTTTCGTCCTTGAGCTTTTTCAACGTGACGATGAATTCGTGGCTGGCGCGGCGTGTGGGATAAGCCAGCTCAAACCCGGCATCGCGCAGTTTCGCCATTAAATAGTTGGCATTGAGCGTGGCGAACTCGGCCACGCGGTGCATGCCTTCCGCGCCCAACATGCGTGCATACACATAAGCGCGCAGCAGCACCCCTGCGTTGCCGGTGTTGGCGCTCATGCGGCCAATGCTTTGCGGCAGGTCGGCTTCCACAGCGTGGCGGTACTGGCCGTTTTCCTGGATGACCACCGGCACCGGCATGAAAGGCAGCAGCCGCTCGGCAACACCCACCGGACCAGCACCGGGGCCGCCGCCGCCGTGCGGGGTGGAAAAGGTTTTGTGCAGGTTCATGTGGATGACATCAAAGCCCATTGCGCCGGGTTTCACACGACCCAGAATGGCGTTGAGGTTGGCGCCGTCGTAATACAGCAAGCCGCCCGCGCCATGCACGATGTCGCGGATTTTGAGGATGGCTTTTTCAAATACGCCCAGCGTGGAAGGGTTGGTCAGCATGAGGCCCGCAGTCTGCGGGCCGACTGCCGCTTGCAGCGCATCCAGATCGACATTGCCTTCGCGGTCGGTGGGGATTTCTTTCACCGAGTAGCCGCACATGACGGCAGTCGCCGGGTTGGTGCCGTGCGCCGCGTTGGGGACGAGGATTTCCTTGCGTGCCGTATCGCCGCGCGAGTCATGGTAGGCGCGGATCATGGCAATGCCTGCGAACTCGCCCTGCGCGCCTGCCATTGGCGCCAAGGACACGCCCGCCATGCCGGTCACGTCCTTCAGGATTTCCTGCAACTCGAACATGCTTTGTAAAAACCCTTGACCCGTTTCTGCCGGCGCGTGCGGATGGCGACCCAGAAACTGCGGCAACATCGCCAGCGAATTGCACGCGCGCGGGTTGTATTTCATCGTGCAGCTGCCCAAAGGATAAAACTGCGTGTCGATGGAGAAGTTCTTCTGCGACAGGCGCGTGTAGTGACGTACCACATCCAGCTCGGAGCACTCCGGCAGGGCGGGCGGCGCATCGCGCAGCAAGTTGGCGGGCAGGTCATTCAGTGCGGCGTCCTGCGCGGGCATTTGCGCGTGCGCGCGGCGACCGGGGTGGGCGTGTTCAAAAATCAACATTGCTTAAGACCAAAAATTTTACAAAGAGGACATGAGGACAAGAGGTAGTTCAGGGTGGGTTACTCCTGTCCTCTTGTCCTCCTTGTTCAACAAGTTATTTCAATGCTGCCAGTGCGGCGTCGTAATCGGGTTCCTGTTTGATTTCCGGAACCAGTTCGGCGTGCAGCACCTTGTTGTGTTCATCCAGTACGATGACGGCTCGGGCGCAGGCCCCGGCGATGGGGCCGGTGTGGATATTGACGCCATAGTTGAGCTTGAACTCCCAGCCGCGCATGGTGGACAGGGTGCTGACATTGGGGGCTTCGGCGCCGCAGAAGCGGCTTTGCGCAAAGGGCAAGTCGGCGGAGATGATGATGACAGCAATGGTGTCGCTGGCGGCGTCGTTGAACTTTTTGGTCGAAGTGGCGCAGACGGGGGTGTCCAGCGAAGGCACGATGTTGAGAATCTTGCGCTTGCCGGCGAAGGCTTCGAGACCGACATCGGCCAGGTCTTTGTTCACCAGTTTGAAGTCGGGCGCGGTATCGCCGACCTTGGGGAAGTTGCCGGTGACTTCGATGGGGGCGCCGCCCAAAGTGACTGTTGCCATGTTGTGCTCCTTAAGTTTTTAACAAAGAGGACATGAGGACGAGAGGAAAGCAAACGGGAAGATTCCTCTTGTCCTCCCGTCCTCCTTGTTCAATTATTTTCTTGCGCACGGCGGCGGCTCGGAAAGTTTGGACACGATGCGCTGCATTTGCGTGGCGTATTTGTCCAGATCGGCTTCGGTTTTGGTTTCGGTGGCGCATACCAGAATGGCGTTGCCCAGTTCCGGATAGTCCCTCGACAAATCATACCCACCGACAATGCCTTGGCCGACCAGCGAGTGCAGCAGCTTGCCGTTTTCGACAGGGGTGCGCACCACGGCTTCATGGAATGTTGCGCCGCTGAACACTTTTTCCGCACCGGCAGCCACCAGCTTTTCCACCAGCTTGATGGTGTTGGCGTGGCTGGCACGCGCCACGCGGCTCAGGCCTTCCGGCCCCAGCAGGCTCATATAGATGGTGGAAGCGGTGACAACCAAACCCTGATTGGTGCAGATATTGGACGTCGCCTTGGAACGGCGAATGTGCTGTTCACGGGCTTGCAGCGTGAGCGCGAAGCCGGGCTTGCCGTCCAGATCGACGGTGCGACCGACGATGCGTCCCGGCATCTGGCGCACGAATTCCTGCTTGCAGCACATGAAGCCGTAATACGGCCCGCCATTGGACAGCGGCGCGCCCAGCGGCTGGCCTTCGCCACAGGCGATGTCGGCACCGGTCTGACCCCACTTGCCGGGCGCTTTCAACACCGCCAGCGTCATCGGGTTCACCAGCGCGATTGCCAGCATGTTGTTGGCATGCGCCCAGTCGGTCATGGCATCGACGTCTTCCAGCACGCCAAAGAAGTTGGGCTGCGGAATGACCAGCGCGGCGCAGCCTTCTGCGTTGTCCGGCAAAACCGTTCTTCCAGTAGCGGCGTCGTAGCCGATCTCGACCAGTTCGATGTTCTGGTTGCCAACCACGGCGCGGCAAGCGGCACGGTACAGCGGATGCACGGTCTTCGGCATCAGCACCTTGCGGGCATTGGACTTGTTGGCGCGCACCGCCATCAGCACCGCTTCGCCCAGACCCGAGCCGCCGTCATATAAAGACGCATTTGACACATCCAGCCCGGTGAGCCGCGTCATCATGGTCTGATATTCGTAAATCAGTTGCAGCGTGCCCTGGCTGGCTTCGGCCTGATAGGGCGTGTAGGCGGAATAGAACTCGCCGCGCGTGGTGATTTGCCAGACGGCGGCGGGGATGTGATGTTCATACGCGCCAGCGCCAAGGAAATTGAGATAGCGGCCATCGGCTTCGGCGCGTTCAAGCATCAGCCGGTTGATTTCCATCTCGCTAATGCCGGGCGGCACCTTGGTCAGTTTGCCAGCTTCAAGCTCGGCGGGAATTTCATCGAACAGCGCGTCGATATCCGCCGCGCCAATGGCGGCGAGCATCTCGCTGATGTCCTGATCGGAATGGGGAATGAAAGGCATGATTGGCTAAATCTTTAACAAAGAGGACATGAGGACAAGAGGTAAAAACATTGGAGGTTTACTCCTGTCCTCTTGTCCTCCTTGTGATCAATATCTTCTTAGTGTGCTTCCGAAGCCACATGAGCCTCGTAAGCCGCCGCATCCATCAGCGTGTTCACGTCAGCGGCATTGGCGGGTTTGAGCTTGAACATCCAGGCAGCGTAGGCGTCCTGGTTGATGGTCTCCGGGCTGGATTCGACGTCGGCGTTGGCAGCGACGACTTCACCGGCCACCGGCGCATACACGTCAGACGCGGCTTTCACCGATTCCACCACGGCGCATTCCTCGCCTGCGGAAAGGCTGCGGCCAGCGGCGGGGGCTTCCACAAACACCATGTCGCCCAGTAGATCCTGGGCGTGGTGGGTAATGCCCACGGTCAGCGTGCCGTCGGCTTCGACGCGCACCCATTCGTGGGACTTGGTGTATTTCAGATCAGCGGGGATATTCATTCCAACTCCAAATCAAATTTCACAAAGAGGACATGAGGACAAGAGGAAAACAAAGGAGACTTACTCCTGTCCTCTTGTCCTCCTTGTTCAAATTAAAACCTTGCCGTTACGCACGAACGGATATTTAACCACTTTTGCCTTCAGTTTCTTGTCGCGGATTTCGACTTCAACTTCTTCGCCCGGCGCAATGCCCATGGGGATGCGTGCCAGGGCGATGGACTGCTGCATGGTGGGTGAAAAGCTGCCAGAGGTGATTTCGCCTTCGCCGTGTTTGGTAAAGACTTTTTGGTGACCGCGCAAGACGCCCTTGTCCAGCAATACCAAGCCCACCATTTGCTTGCTGATTTCGCTCTGTTCCAGCGCAGCGCGACCAACAAAGTCGCGCTCGGTTTTCAGGTCAACCGTCCAGGCCAGGCCGGATTCCAAAGGCGAGGTGGTCTCGTCCATGTCCTGGCCATACAGGTTCATGCCGGCTTCCAGACGCAGGGTGTCGCGCGCGCCCAGGCCAATGGGCTTGCCGCCCGCTTCCATCAGGGCTTTCCAGAAGAAGGGCGCGGACTTGGCCAGCACCATGACCTCGAAGCCGTCTTCGCCGGTATAGCCGGTGCGGGCAATGAACATCTCGCCCATGGCGGCGGCGTTAAACGGCTTGAGGCTGCCGGTGATGGCATCGGCGCCGGGCATGGCTTCATCCAGAATCTTCTTTGCATACGGCCCCTGGATGGCCACCATGGCCAGATCGCGGCGCGGGGTCAGGGTCAGGTTCGTGCCCCAGTCGGCATTGCATTTGTTCATCCAGGCCAGGTCTTTTTCCGCCGTACCGGCGTTGACCACCAGACGGAACCAGCTTTCATCCATGAAATAGATGATGAGGTCGTCGATGACGCCGCCGTTTTCGTTCAACATGCACGAATACAGCGCCTTGCCGGAAATCTGCAACTTGTCCACGTTGTTGGCGACCAGGCGTTTGAGAAAGCCGCGCACGTTCTCGCCGCGTATGTCCAGCGGCAGCATGTGCGACACGTCGAACAGGCCGCAGCCGGAACGCACGGTGTGGTGCTCTTCAATTTGTGAGCCGTAGTTCACCGGCATGTCCCAGCCGCCGAAATCGACCATCTTGGCATTGAGTTCGCGGTGCGTGGAATTTAGAGGCGTTCTTTTCAATTCTGTCATAAAAAACTTTCACAAAGAGTTCGCGGAGGTCGCGGAGAAAAACAGAAATGACTCTGCGTCCTCCGTGTCCTCCTTGTTAATCTGTTTTTTCCTGTATTTCCTCGGCAAAGTAACTGCTGCGCACCAGTGGCCCGGCTTTGGCCCAGCCAAAGCCCAGTGCGCGTGCTTCCTGTTCATATTCAGCGAATGTATCCGGGTGGATGTATTCCACCACTGGCAGGTTGTCGAGCGAGGGGCGCAGGTACTGACCCAGCGACACGCGCTGCACGCCGATCGCGCGTAGGTCTTTCAACACCTCCAGCACTTCGTCGCGGGTTTCGCCCAGCCCCAGCATGAGCGCAGACTTGGCTTCCACACCATGTTGTTTGGCAGCTTTTCCCAGCAGATTCAGTGAACGTTCATACTGCGAGCCTTTGCGCGCGGTTTTGTACAGGCGTGGCACGGTTTCAACGTTATGCCCCCAAACCAGGGAAATGCGGCTGCGCGAGCCATCTGCTGCGTTGTGTCCTCGCGGAGGGCTCGCCGTACCCGTCTGTACTGTCTGCGCGCCCCGCTCCGGGACGCCTTGCATACGGCGCTGCTCGCTGCGCATTTCAGTTTGAACCGGGTGGGATTGCACCGCGTCCATGATGATGGCGACGGCTTCGTCCTGCACGTTGCGGAAATCCGGGGTGAGGAACTCCACACCGATGTCGGCTTTTCTTTGCCGCAATTGACGCAGGCTTTCGGCAAACACCCAGGCGCCGCCGTCTTCGAGGTCGTCGCGGTTGACCGAGGTGAGCACGATGTAATTCAGGTTCAGGGCAGCGACGGCTTCGGCTACGCGCACTGGCTCGTTGGCGTCGTACCAGTTCGGCCTGCCGGTCCTGACCGAGCAGAAGCCGCAAGCACGGGTGCAGGTGTCGCCCAGCAGCATGAAGGTGGCGGTGCCGCGGCTCCAGCATTCGCCACGATTGGGGCAGCGCGCTTCTTCGCACACCGTATGCAGGCGGTTGCCTTGCACGGCCTGGTGGGTCTTGCCGTAATCCTTGTCCTGCCCCAGGTTCTGGCGAATCCAGACGGGCATGCGCGTGGCGTTGGGCGCACGGCTTTCGGCAGGAATGATAGGGATGGCATTCACGCAGGCTCCAGAAACAAAAAAAGGGGTGAGAGAAGCCTGGTGATGTCAATGACTGACGCCATTGGGTGGCTTGCCTCACCCCTCTGTCCTTGGTGCCTGAGAGATTGATCCCCTTCGGCGGCGGGCTTGCTGAATTGAATCAGCGGCCTGCACTCTCCAGAGTGTTTGTAACTGTCGTGGTCCTTTTGCCTGAGCGTTCCCGGGTGATTACGCCTTCGGCGGCTGGCGGTTTAACCAGCGCTCTCCCACTTGAGGTGTCATTCTAGCACGGCTAACGGACATGGCGAGTTGCTGCCCCGCCTCGTGAAACTCATACGCGCCGTGTCCGTTCCCACACCCCGCCCTCCCCCGCAGGCGGGAGAGGAGGACAGGGACACGCTTCGCGTGCTGCACGTCAATAAAACATCCGCAGTCGGTAGCCTGCGGCCTTGATGTCGCTGCTGCTGAGGTTCAGCGCAATCGGGACTTCGGTTTGTTGGGCAATGCCCTGATCCTCCAGTCCCGGGGTGCCCAGATACTCGCTGGGAGCAAACAGGCGGCGTGCCATGGGGTGATCTTCCACATCTGTCAGGGTGAGTTCCAGCACCGGCCACGCCATCGGAGTTTGTGCTTTGTTGGCCAGATTGACGGTGAGCAGCAACTGCCCGTTATTTTCTGTTTGCAGGTCAGATCCCAGAATGATGACCTGGCTAAGATCTCGCGGCAGGCTGATGGTACAGCCAAGGTTGGCGCACAGTTGGGTCAGGGCGGGGCGCAGCGAGGGGTAGTTGGCGACCAGTTTGTCGCGCGAGAACCAGAAGAATTGCAACACCAACGCCAGCGCCAGCAGGATGGCCAGCAGCCACCATAGCCAGCCGAGTACCCCGCGTTTTGTTGCGGGTTTGGTTTGATTCGACGCGGGTTGGCGTGGAACCCAATTGTTGTCGCTTGCGCTGACCGGCCTGGGTTGCGCCGTGGGCACCGAGGAGCCCAGCCCGGCTGCTCGCCCCGGCTCTGGCCGTGGCTCGATAACGGGCAGGGGGCCAGGGTCGTGGTCGTGATCTTCATCCTTGGCGTTAGGGTCAACCAGAATGATGGATTCGAGCTTGGGACCAAAAGTCATCGTGGTCGGCTCGTTTTCGGCCATGCGGTTTGCCAGCCCGGTCAGCATGGGCGAAGCGGCTTCGGCTTTGTCTGTGTCGCCAGCAGCCAGGTTTGCCTGAGTTGTCGGCGCGGCATCGGCTTGTGTCACGGCTGGTGCGGCAACGGGTGTAGCCGCTGCTGGCGCAGGCTGGGTCTGGGCTACCTGAGGTTGAGCCGGAGTGCCCGGCAGCAGTCCGGAAAAAAACACATGACCGCATACGCCGCACTGTACCCAGCCTTTGGCGGCCTCAAGGTGCTGGGCGGTCAGGCGAAAACGGCTCTGACACTGCGGACACTGGGCGACTGTGTTTGAATCCGGCGCCGGGTTCATTGCCTGCTTCCTGTCAACCTGACCCAGCCTTCATCCGTAACGGGCGGATCAAAGGCAAACCAGTCCGAGTAAATTTGCATGACTTCATCAGCTTGCTGCTCGAGTATGCCGGACAGCACGATTTTTCCACCTGGCAAGGTCAGGCTGGCCAGTAATGGTGCCAGAGCCTTGAGCGGGTTGGTCAGGATGTTTGCCACCACAATCCGGGCAGGTGTCGCGGGCGCAGTATCCGTCGTGTAGAAGTCGATGTTCACATCGTTCATAACGGCATTATCGACTGCGGTCTGAACCGCCTGCGGGTCGATATCCACACCCGAAACTTCATCTGCGCCGAGTTTTTTTGCGGCGATGGCGAGAATCCCCGAACCGCAGCCATAGTCCAGCACGCTTTCGCTGCCTGTAATGTGTTCGTCCAGCCAGCGCAGGCACAAGCGCGTGGTGGGGTGCGAGCCGGTGCCAAAAGCCAGGCCGGGGTCAAGGCGGATGTTGAGTGCGTTGTTGTCAGGGGTCTCGTGCCAGGTCGGCACAATCCACAGGCGTGGTGAAATCGGGATAGGGTCAAACTGCGACTGGGTCAGTCGCACCCAGTCCTGGTCAGCCACGGTTTCGGCGGAGAATGCCGGCAGGGCGGGCAGTCCGGCCGTGCGCGCGGCATCGCCCAGCAATGCCGGCACGTCGCCGCTGCTGTCCAATAATGCCACCACCACGCATTGATCCCACAGCCCGGCATCGGGCATGTCGGGTTCGCCAAAAATGGGGGTTTCGTCAATGCTGTCGGCGTTGGCGTCTTCCAGCGAAACCGACAGCGCACCTGCTTCCATTAGCGCCTCAGATAGCGCCTCGGCGCGTTGGGCGTTCACCGTAATGCGAACCGACAGCCAACTCATTTGCCGAGCTTTTCTTCCGCGAGCTTGTGTTCCAGATAGTGAATACTGGTGCCGCCTGCCTGGAAAGCGCTGTCGTTCATCAGGGTTTGATGCAGCGGGATGTTGGTCTGAATGCCCTCAACAATCATTTCCAGGAGGGCACCGCGCATCCGCGCGATGGCCTGGTCGCGGGTTTTGCCGTAGGCCAGCAGCTTGCCGATCATGGAATCGTAATGCGGCGGCACCAGATAACCGGTGTAAACATGCGAATCGACGCGGATGCCGGGGCCGCCTGGAGGGTGCCAGGAAGTCAGCCGACCTGGCGAGGGCACAAAGGTAAAGGGATGCTCGGCGTTGATGCGGCATTCAATGGCGTGGCCGGAGAGATGAATGTCCGACTGCTTGTAACGCAGTGTTTCACCGGCTGCAATGCGAAGTTGCTCCTGCACGATATCCACGCCCGTGACGAGCTCGGTAACAGGGTGTTCGACCTGCACGCGGGTGTTCATTTCGATGAAGAAAAACTCGCCGTCTTCATACAAAAATTCGAACGTACCTGCGCCGCGATAGCCGATCTGGCGGCAGGCTTCGGCGCAACGTTCGCCGATCTGGTCGCGCAATTTGGGGTTAAGGCCGGGCGCGGGCGCTTCTTCGATGACTTTCTGGTGACGGCGCTGCATGGAGCAGTCGCGTTCGCCCAGATGAACGGCGTTGCCGTGCTCGTCGGCAAGAATCTGGAATTCGATATGGCGCGGCTTTTGCAGATAACGCTCCATATACACCATGGGATTGCCGAAGGCGGTTTGGGCTTCGGTTTTGGTCATTTCCACCGATTGCAGCAGCGCAGCCTCAGTGTGGACAACGCGCATCCCGCGCCCGCCGCCGCCGCCAGCGGCCTTGATGATGAGGGGATAGCCAACGTCGCGGGCAATGCGGAGGATTTCATCCGGGTCGTCGGGCAGTGCGCCGTCAGAACCCGGCACGCAGGGCACCTTGGCCTTTTTCATGGCGTCTTTGGCTGCAACCTTGTCCCCCATCAATCGGATGGAATCCGGGCGCGGGCCGATAAAGACGAAGCCAGAGGACTCCACGCGCTCGGCGAAATCGGCGTTTTCCGACAGAAAGCCATAACCAGGATGGATGGCTTCGGCATCGGTGACTTCCGCCGCCGCGATGATGGCCGGGACATTCAGGTAAGACAGGCTGGAGGGCGCCGGGCCGATGCAGACAGACTCGTCAGCCAGCTTGACGTACTTGGCATCGCGGTCGGCCTCGGAGTGCACGGCCACGGTTTTGACACCCATTTCGCGGCAGGCACGCTGGATGCGCAGGGCGATCTCGCCACGGTTGGCGATCAGTATCTTTTCAAACATGGAGAAACCCCAGTGAAGGGGGAAAGGAGAAGGGGGAAGGGCGGGGGATGCGCACGGCTTTTACCCTTTACCCTTTACCCTTTACCCTTCCCGTATTAGCCAATTACAAACAGCGGTTCGCCATATTCCACCGGCTGGCCGTTTTCGACCAGGATGGCCTTGATCACACCGCCCTGATCGGCCTCGATTTCGTTCAGGAGCTTCATGGCTTCGATGATGCACAGCGTGTCGCCGCTGGAAACCGACTGGCCGACTTCGGCAAACACCTTGGCGCCGGGCGAGGGCGCGCGGTAGAAGGTGCCGACCATGGGCGAACGCACGATATGGCCTTCGGGTTCGGCGGGGGCGGATTCTGCCGTTGCGGCTGGTGCCGCCGCCGCTGGTGCCGTGCCAGCCTGATAGTACTGGGGTGGCGCCATCATCATTTGCGCGCCAGAGCCATGTTTGGCAATGCGCACCTTTTCCTCGCCCTCGGTAATTTCCAGCTCCGCAATGCCGGACTCTTCCACCAGGTCAATGAGTTTTTTGAGTTTTCTGAGATCCATGGGTTACAACCTTGACGTGTAAATGTTTCAGGGCGAATTCGAGCGCGAATTCGTAGCCCTGCGCGCCCAATCCGGCAATAACGCCCAGAGCCAGACCGGAAAAGTAGGAATGGTGGCGGAAGGGTTCGCGCCGGTGAATGTTGGATAAATGCACTTCCACAAAGGGGATATCCACGGCGGCCAGCGCATCACGCAACGCCACGCTGGTATGGGTGTAACCCGCCGGATTGATGACAATGAAGTCCACGCCGTCCAGTGCGGCGCGTTGCACGCGGTCGATCAGCCCGCCTTCGTGATTGCTCTGGAAAGTTTCGACTGTGACCCCGCAGGCCGCGCCCTTGGCTTTCAGCGCCTGGTTGATGTCTTCCAGTGTGGTGTGGCCGTAATGTTGCGGCTCGCGCGTGCCAAGCAGGTTCAGGTTGGGGCCGTGCAAGACCAGTATGGACTTGGGCAACGCCACCGATTTGACACTTTTGCGGGTGCTGGATGTTTTCGGCATGGACGCAAGTTTGCTACAAGTTCAGCGAACTTGTCCAGATGTTGACGGAATTTGGAAAATCCGGGTCGGATTTTTCTTGCCGTAAGAATCAGAGGTAGGGTGCCAGCGCCTGCTGCAAACGGCGCTGATCCAGGCCGCCGATAATGCGTTCGCGCAAATTGCCGGCTTTGTCGTAAATCAGCGTGTAAGGCAATCCGCCGCTGGGGTTGCCAAGCTTGCGCAAGGCCTCCTGTTCGTTCAGGCCGCCAATCAGTACCGGGTAATTCATGTTCATTTCCAGCATGAAGGGCGCAACCTGTGCGCGATCGTCCAGCGCGATACCGACAAATTGCACACCTTTGTCAGCCAGTTCGTGCTGGGTCTGGATGAAATGCGGGATTTCCTCGCGGCAGGGCGGACACCAGGTGGCCCAGAAATTCACCACCAACACCTTGCCCCGGTATTGCGCCAGGGTTTGCGGGCGGTTGTCCATATCGGGCATGGGCGTGGATAGCAGAGCCTGCGCTGCGCTGTCTTCAACCTCTACTGACTGCCGTAGCGCGTTGGAAACCACAAAACCCAGCGTCAGTGCCAGCGCGGCAATGCCTGCGTATAACGCGCCTTGACGCAGGTTCACTTCAGCGCCTTGTCGATGCTGGCGAGAAACTTGCTGCTTTCCTCATAGCCGATCACCTTGTGTTCGGCCTGCTGTCCCTGCGCATCCCAGAAAATAATGCCGGGCGGGCCAAACAGGCCAAAACGCTGGAGCAGCGCCTTGTCGGCATCGCTATTGCCGGTGACATCGGCCTTGAGCTTAACGACACTTTGTAAACGCGCCTGTACTTTGGCGTCGGAGAAAGTGAACCGCTCCATCTCTTTGCAAGACACACACCAGTCGGCGTAGAAGTCCAGCATGACGGTTTTGCCTTCGGCCTTGGCTTGTGCCAGACGCGCATCCAGCTCGGCGTTGTCCTTGACTTTGTCGAACGCCAAGCCGGTTTGCGCCTGTACCGCCTGCGTGTTGCCGCCGCCCGCTGCCACACCCTGATAGACCGACAGGGGTTGCAGAATGTCGCGGCTGCCACCCAAAGCGCCCAGCAGCAGACCCAGACCGGTGATCAAGGCCACCACGCCCACGCCTTTCCAGAACCGTGCCCAACCCTTGGCGTGCTGCGGCAGCGGGTCAAGCGCATGCAGATAGATGGCGGAAATGATCAGCAGCGCCGCCCACAGACCCATGTGCACCCAGGCGGGCAGGAAGGGCGAAATCAGCCAGATGGCCACACCCAGCATGGCCACGCCAAAGAAGTATTTCACGCCGTTCATCCATGCGCCCGCTTTCGGCAACAAGGTACCGGCAGACAGGCCGACAGCCAATAGCGGCACGCCCATGCCCAGCGCCAGGAAGAACAAGGACAGCCCGCCCTTGAGGCTGTCGCCGGTTTGCGCGATGTAAGCCAGCGCGGCCGCCAGCGGTGGCGCCACGCAGGGGCCGACAATCAGCGCCGACAACACACCCATGCCGAACACGCCGGTGAAATGGCCGCCGTGCAGCTTGTTGCTGGTCTCGGTCAGCTTGCTTTGCAGGGCGCTGGGCAGTTGCAGGTCGTAAAAACCAAACATGGAAAACGCCAACGCCACGAAAATCGCCGCGCCAATGCCCAGTGCGATCGGGTTTTGCAAGGCATTGGACAACAGCGTGCCGGACTGCGCGGCGATGATGCCGACGATGGCGTAAGTGATCGCCATGCCCAGCACATAGGCCAGCGAGAGCAAGAAACCGCTGGTGCGGGTGACTTTTTTTTGCCCGGCGATGATGCCGGACAGGATGGGAATCATCGGGAATACGCAAGGCGTGAGCGACAAGGCCAGGCCAAAACCGAAGAATGCGGCAATTGCTACCCACAGGCCGCCGCCCTTGAGGGTTTTTTCAATGCTGGAGGCGTCGTCAAGGCTGGCTGCCGGTGCAGGTGTGCTGGAGAGTTGCGCCGTGCCTGTATTCGTCGCCAGGGTGTGGGACTGGGTGGTGGGCGGGTAGCAGATGCCTTTCTCGCTGCAACCCTGATAGGTCACTTCAATTTCCAGCTTTTCGTCGGCCTTGAGCGCGCGCGACAGCGGTACTTCGGCGGCGAAACTTTGTTGATATACCTCGGTGCGGCCAAAATACGGGTCTTCCTTGACATTCGGCGTGGGGATGACGGGCTTGCCCGGCGTGACATCTGCGGGGGATTTCACCACAAACGCGAGTTTGTCGCGGTACAGGTAGTAGTCCTTGGCGATGGTGTAATTGACTAGCAGGGTTTGCGCGTCTTTCAGCGCGGCGACGGATTTGAAAGCTTCGTCCGGCGGCAGGAAATCCTCTTCGCCGTTATCGCCAGCGAGTGTGCGCAGTCCTGCCAGTGCGGAAGCGGACTGTTTTTGCACCGACTGAGCGGGCGCCGTCAAACTGGGCAAGGTGGCGGTTTGTGTCGCAGGTGCGGCGGGCGCCGCCGCGATCTGGGCAGCAGTCTGGGTGGCGGGTTTTGCCGCCGCTTCAATCCTGGGGGCGGCCAGCGCTGGCAGCTTCAGCTTGGCCGTTGCAACGGTGGGCATGTAGCACACCCCGCCATCGGCACAGCCCTGAAACGTGGCCTGCAACTCAATCGCCAGTGCGCCGCCGGGCTTGCGCGTGACAGGCAATTTGACGACAAGCGACTTTTTGTAGATTTCAACCTTGCCAAAGGTCGGGTCGTCTTTCATCTTGCCAGCAGGCAAGATGGGTTTGCCAAGCTGGGTATCGTTTTTGGCGTTAATCAGCGCAAACTTGAACTTGTCTTTATATAAGTAGTAACCGTCGGCAATTTTCATGCTGACTTCGACGGTTTGTGCATCCACCACGCGCGCCGAAAACTTGAATGCATCTTCGGGGTCGAGAAAATCCTCGGCGCGTGCGTTCATGGACAAGACTGTTAAAGCCACTAATGGCAGGGCAAAAAACAGTTTCAGCAGATTTTTCATGGTGAAATTCACGGTGAAATTCATGATGGGATTTGTTATCAGCATTGGTCAGGCTGTTGCGGGTTGACGGTTTCCCGCAATACCCAGTTCAAATAGTCCGGCAAACCGGTGTCTGGTGCGACCGCAAGAATTTCCGGGAGTTCATAAGGATGGCAGGCTTTGAGGGCAGACTCAAGCTGGGGATAGGCGGCCTGGGTGGTTTTGACTATCAGCAGGACTTCGCTTGCCTGCTCCACTTTTTCCTGCCAGCGATACACCGATGTCATGCCGGGCAGGATGTTGACACAGGCGGCCAGCTGCGCCTCAACCAGGCTGGCGGCGGCAGTGCGCGCGCTGGATTCATCGGGAAAAGCGGAAAAAACAAGCAGGATGTCCATCGCCTGCATTCTAAAAGTAAAAACCCGGCGCATGAACCCGGATTATCCGGGTTGAACTGACAGATAATGCCCACACCTGTAACAATGCTTTTCCAATGAAAGAGGAACGATGCCTGCCTGGCTGATTTTGATTGCGGTATTGGCGTTTCCGGTGGCGGAAGCTTTTTCCATTTTCTGGCTGGCCGGCCAGATTGGCTGGTGGGCGCTGGCCTGGCTGGTGGCGGCTTTCATGATTGGCCTGTCGCTGATCCGCTTTGAGCGGCTGGCTTTTGCCCCGCGCATGTTGTTCAACCTGCAACAGGGGCACAGCCCGTTCAAGGCGCTGTTTACCTCCACCCGCCTGTTCATGGCGGGCGGCCTGCTCATGTTTCCCGGCCTGATTACCGATGCCATGGCGGTGCTGTTGCTGCTGATTCCCGGCACCTGGAAGCGTCCGCCCGCCGCGCGCCCCGATATTGCCGCCAACGACGACATCATCGAAGGCGAGTTCAGACGCGAGTCGGAATCGCTTTCAGACAGGCCTCCACGTCGGGATAACTGAGCCGCGCGCGCAGTTCTGTTTTCATGCGCGTGTTGTCGAGGATGCGCGACTCGTTGAGAAACGATAGCAGTGCGGGAGACAGCACTTTTTGCGCTTCTGCATGGCTGATGCGCGGACTGCGCGGCAGGCCGAAATGATCCGCCACCATGTCGAAGTAGTCGCCCATTTTTTTCACGCTGTCGTCCACCGCGTGGTACACCCGGTTGTTTCTGCCGCGAAACAGCGCCAGCCAGACCAGCTTTGCCAGATCATCGGCGTGGATGTGGTTGGTGTAGCTGTCTTCGCTTTGCATTACGGCGGGTGTTTGCTTGCGGATGCGCTCGATGGGCAAACGATCCGCCGCGTAAATGCCGGGCGCGCGCAGAATGCTGAGTTTGATGCCGTGTCTTGCAGCAAAGCGTCGCAACTGCTGTTCGGCATCGACGCGGCGCTTGGCGCGGGCATTCCTTGCCGAGGTAGCGCGATGCTCAAAAACCCTTTCGCCATTGCAGTTTCCGTACACCCCGCTGGTGCTGATATACACCATGCGGCGTGGTAAAGTGCCGCGTCTTGCTGCCGATTTGCCCAGTGCGGCAAGCAGGTTTCGGGTGCGTGGATCGCCCTCGCTGTCGCCCGGCGGCGGCGCCAGATGCAGCAGCCAGGGTGAAACTCCGGCCAGCCGGTCAAGGCTCTTGCGCTGATCGAGATCGGCGCGTATGGGCTGGCAGCCTGCGGCACGCGTCGCGCTGGCGGACTCTTCCGAGCGGGCTACGCCAAGCGTTTGTATAGCGGGGTGCGCAAGTGCGAGGCGCTTGCCAATATCGCCCATGCCAATCACCAATACAGAATGTTTTTTTGCAGAGTAATTCTTCTTCATAGCTGAATCATGCCATACCAAATTACCATCCAGCCCAGCGGCCATCAGTTCACGGTCAATGAGGACGAAACCATTTTGGCTGCGGCCTTGCGCGAAGGCTTCACCCTGCCCTATGGCTGTCGCAACGGCGCCTGCGGTTCGTGCAAGGGCAAGGTGCTCAGTGGTGAAGTGGATTTGGGAAAGTTTCAGCCCAACACCCTCAAGCCCGAGGAAATTGCCGAAGGCAAAGCCCTGTTCTGCGTATGCAAGCCGTTGTCTGATATGGCCATCGAGGCGCGCGAAATTCGCGCCGCCGGTGAAGTGCCGGTCAAGACCTTGCCGTGCCGCGTGCAAAAGCTGGAAAAGCTGGCCGACGACGTGATGCTGATGCAACTCAAGCTGCCCGCCAATGAGCGCCTGCAATTTCTGGCCGGGCAGTACATCGACTTTCTGCTGAAAGACGGCAAGCGCCGCAGCTATTCCATCGCCAATCCCCCGCACGCCGACGAATTCATCGAACTGCACCTGCGCCATGTGCCGGGCGGGCGCTTTACCGACCACGTGTTTGGCGCGATGAAGGAAAAAGACATCCTGCGCTTTGAAGGACCGCACGGCAGTTTCTTCATCCGCGAAGACTCCGACAAGCCGATTATTTTTATCGCGGGCGGCACTGGCTTCGCCCCCATCAAGGGCATGATCGAACACCTGATTGCCGAAGACAGCGACCGGCAACTGGTGGTGTACTGGGGCGCGCGCGCCATGAAAGATTTGTACCTGGTGGAGTTGCCCCTGTCCTGGCAACAGCAGCACAAAAACATCAGCTTCATTCCTGTGCTGTCCGACCCGGCGCCGCAAGACCAGTGGCAGGGTCGCACCGGCTATGTGCACCAGGCTGTGCTTGATGATTTTGCAGATTTGTCAGGGTACGAGGTATATGCCTGCGGTGCGCCGGTGATGGTGGATGCCGCGCGCGAACAACTCACCCAAACGCGCAAACTGCCGGAAGACGCGTTTTTTGCCGACTCGTTTACATACCAAGCGGACTGAACAATATGAGCAAGTTACCCAAACAGCGCTTCCATCTGGTGTTTTCATTCATCATGGCGTTCATGATGGTGCTGGTCATGACCTTTGTGATTACAGCGGTGAATGTGGGTTTTCCTGCCGATTTTCTGGGCAAATGGTTGAATGCCTTTATCGTGGCTTATGTGGTTGCAGTGCCGGTGATTTACTTCGCTGCGCCTGTGGCGCGCAAATATACCGCGCGTTGGGTGGAGCTTCCCTGATTGCGGGCTTGCGTCAGCTGCTTGTCTGACGGCACAGCGCCAGCGCCTGTTTGAGGTGGGTGCAGGCTTCGCTGGTTTGTCCTGCCTGTTCCTTGAAAGCGGCAAGCGCAAGATGGGCTTCGATATTGGGCGCTACCGCCAGACTGGCCTCGGCATAGCTTTTGGCCTTTCCCCACAGTTGTTGACGGGCGCAAAGTTCGGCGAGGCTCATCAGCAGAGCCGCATCGCGTGGGTGTTCGGCCAGCCATTTCTCGGCTTGTTCGATTTGTTTCAGCGGCTGGGTTCCGGTGAGGTGGCCATAACGCGCGGCCAGCGTCTCATGCCATTGTTGTGCCAGCGTATTTTCCAGAATTGAAATGGCTGTGTCGGCTGCGCCAGCATTGGCGAAAGCATTGGCGGCTTCCAGCGCCACGCGTTCGGCGATTTTGTCTTCGCCGGATATTTTGTTCCAGTAATCCTGCAAGGATTTTTCGCTGTCGGCACGACGTTTGAGATTCTCGCCGTGCGCAACCTGACGTGTCAGGCTCAATGTCGTGGCGTCGATCGCATTGGCCTTGGCCAGTTGTTCGGCCAGTTTCAGTACTTCATCCCATTGCCCGAGTTGCTTGCGCGCCTTGAGTTCCAGCCGGGTTAGCGCAGTGTGCGCCGGGCTGATGGCTTTACCGGCTTCAATGGCTGCAAGCGCGCCGGGATAATCGCGGTTTTCCATGCGGTATTCGGCTTCGGCAAACAATGCCGCCAGCGGGGTGTCGGCGTTGCGAGCCTGAGCCAGGTAGGCGTCGCGGCGTGCGAAGGCGCGCACATTGTGCGCGGCGCGCGCTGCCAGCACGCGTGACAGGGATTCGCGCAGGGGATCGCCCTGGGGGCGGGCGGCGAGTTTTTCCGCTTCCTGGTTGCGGCCTTCCAGCCAGGCGGCAAGCGCCTCGGTGAAGGCGGTGTTTTGCTGTTCGGCTTCGCGTTGTGTTTTACGGGCGCGAATGCTGGCGGGTAGATTGAGTGTTGCGCTGGCCAGACGCACCAGCAAATACACGCCCGTCACCAGTGCTAGCAATAGCATCAGAAAAGTAATAAACGACAGTTCGGCTCGCCACGGTGGGTAGACCAACACGACGTAACCGGGGTCGTAGCGCCCGGCTAGCGCCAGGGCAATGGCCAGGGTGGCGACAAAAATCAGGGAAATGAGCCAGCGCATGGTGTCAGAGGCTGATCAGGCGTTGCACATCAGCCAGACTTTCCAGCTGTGGCGCTGCCGGGGCGATGTTGCTGGCAAGCAGTTTGTCCAGCGTGGCGCTGGCGCTGGCGACCCCGGCATCCTGGGTATTGAAGTAGCGTGCCAGAATTGTTCGTGCATCACGCAGGTCGGCCTGGTAGCCCGCCGCATCACGCGCCAGCAGCGAAAAACGCGCCGAAAGCAGGCGCAATTTCAGGTTTTGCCGCAAAAAATAATCCTGTGTTGGCGTGAGCAGGGCGGGTTCGTTGTGTTCGATACGGCGGATTTGCACGATGTTTTTCAGTTCATCCAGCAGTCCTTTTCCCAGGCTGACGGGGGAATCGTCCTTTTTGCTGCGGCGGGTGTGGGCGCTGGACAGCGGCCATTGCGCGCTTGCGTTGGACAGGGTGTTGAGCGCCAGACTCATGCCGACATAATCGACCACGGGCATGGCACGCAGTTTGCCAAGATCGTTGCTGATCGCCTGCCGCAGTCTGACGAATTGCGGTTTGTCCAGGCGCGAGATGCGCTGGTCGGCGGCCTCCAGTGTAATGATGGCGGACTTGAGGTTGCCGTTGAGTTGCAACTGTTGTGCGGCCGCCAGCAAGGTCTGTTCGATGTCGGCCAGGATGGCCTGATCGCGGTCACGCGAAAACGCCTGATACAGCGCCTCCAGCGCCTGTCTTTGCGTAGCGGTGTCGGCCAGCTGGCTTTCTGCCTGAGTCAGGCGTTCGGAGAATTGGCGGGCGACCTCGTCGGCATTGCGCGAGAGCAGTTTGCTTTCCTTGACCGCGCTGTCGGTTTCGGCCAGCTTGCGCGCCATGTCGGTTTTCAGGTCGCGCGTCTGATCGCGCTGGTGCAGCCACACGGCGGCGACCAGAACCAATGCCAGCGTGGCCAGCGCCACAGCGGGGTTAATGCGCGGTCTGGTAACGGCTGGTGCGGTCGGCGGAGTGGGGGAGCCTGGGTTGGTGGGGGATCCTGGGTTCATGAACAGGATTTAACCATGCCTGACGGGGGTATGAAAGTGTTGGGCGAGGGCGGCAACCAGAGCGGCATCGCCACCGGGGCTGACCAGGGTTTGGCTTACGCCAGCCTGCCGTGCGGCCTCGGCAATGCGTTGGTGCGGTACGCAAAAAAGGCTGGCGCAGAGTTTTTGCCAATGCGGGCCAAGCAGTTGCCGCAGGTTGTTCAAGCCTTCACTGCTGGTGACGATGACAGCATCGAACGGCGCATCAAGCAAAGCTGCGGGGTCTGCCGTGGGTTTGGCGCGCCGGTAGCACTCGGCGTATTCAACCCGGGCGCCGCGCTGACGCAAGGTGTCGGCCAGCAATTCGCGCCCGCCCTCGCCGCGAAAAATCACAATGCGCTTGCCGGAAACCTGCTGCATTTGCGGCAATGCCAGCAAGGCTTCGCTGTCGCTAGCCTGCGTGGGTGCGAGGACGTCGTTTACGCCAGCCTGGCGCAATGCCTCTGCACTGGCGGCGCCAACGGCTGCGGCGCGCAGTCTGGCGGGCCAAAGCGGAATGTGCCGGAAGGCGCGGGATACGGCGGTGGGGCTGATGAAGATGGCGAGATCGAAATCCGGCAGTTGCTCAATCAGCGACAGCAGTGTCTGGGTGTCGGCGGGTTCGGCAATTTCGATGGCGGGAAACAGGATGGCGTTACCGCCCGCTTCCCGGATCAACCTTTCCAACTGCGCGGCTTGCTCAGCCGGGCGGGTGACCAGGATGCGCCTACCTGTCAGCGCAAACTCAGTTGCCTGCGGCATTCAAACCCAAAGCGCCGAGAACAGCGTCGGCTCCCTGCGCGCGCAGATCGTCGGCCAGCGATTTGCCAAGCGCCTCGGGAGCGTCGATGTTGCCACTGGCCTCGGCGTGCAGCAGGGTTTTACCGTCGGGTGTGGCAACAAAGCCGCGCAGCCAGAGCTGGCCGTCGCGCAGGATGGCGTATGCGCCCAGCGGCACCTGGCAACTGCCGCCCAGCTGGCGCGAGACTTCGCGCTCGGCGCGCACGCAGGCGGCGGTTTGCGGGTGGTGCAGCGGGGCAAGCAGTGCCGAAACATCTTCGCGTCCGCTGCGGATTTCAATTCCCAGCGCGCCTTGTCCGGCGGCTGGCAGGCTTTGCTCCGGCTCCAGCATGGCGGCAATGCGGTCGGCAAAACCCAGGCGTTTCAGGCCAGCGGCGGCCAGGATAATGGCGGCGTACTGGCCTTCGTCCAGTTTTCTCAAGCGCGTGTTGACATTGCCGCGCAGGGGCTGGATTTCCAGGTGCGGGTAACGCGCGCGCAATTGCGATTCGCGGCGCAGGCTGGAGGTGCCGACCACGGCGCCGGGCGGCAATTCGGAAAGCTGTTTGTATTGGTTGGAAACAAAGGCGTCGCGCGGGTCTTCGCGCTGGCCGATGGCCGCCAGTTCAAAGCCTTGCGGCAGTGTCATCGGCACATCTTTGAGTGAATGCACAGCGAGGTCGGCGCGGCCATCCAGCAGCGCCTGCTCCAGTTCCTTGACAAACAGACCCTTGCCGCCGATTTTGCTGAGAGTGACATCCAGAATCTGGTCGCCCTGTGTGGTCATGCCCAGCAATTCGACTTGCAGACCGGGGTGCAGCGCCATCAGGCGGTCGCGGACATGGTGGGCTTGCCACAGCGCCAGCGCGCTTTCGCGGGTGGCAATGGTCAGGGTGCGGGGAGAAGACATAAAATTGGTAATAATTTACGCTGGTGTGCAAACCTGGTTTGCGGCACAGTCATTTTGCGATTGTCGGATCAGGATGGATGTTGATGAATGTCAGGTCAGGATGGGCTTGGGTTGCAGGAATTCTAGCATGGGGGGGCGTGTATGCAGCCGATGTGCCCATGCCGGACAACCTCAAGCTGGAGGCGCGTGCGGCGATTGAGCGCAAGGTGCCGATCATGCTGGTGTTTACCAGCCCGCACTGTCCATATTGCGAGCGGGTGAAGCAAGAGTATCTGATTCCGATGGCGGCTGATCCGGTCTGGCGGGGCAAAGTGATTATCCGCCAGATTGAGGCGGGGTCAGACTGGTCCCTGATCGGGTTTGATGGCAAGAAAACCACCCACGGCGCATTTGCTGCGGGTCAGCGCATCAAGATGGTGCCCACGGTGATTGTGGTGGGGGCGGATGGCAAGGCCTTGGCCGAACCGATTGTGGGTTTGCTGGCGCCGGAGTTTTATTACGGTTATTTGCAGAACGCGGTCGAAGAGGGCTTGGGCAAGATCGCGCTCAAACCGGAAATCAGAAAATAATCCTGGAAACCGCAGTTGGACACATTCGAGTGTGCGGTTTTTTAGGATAATTGCTATCGTTGCAGCAGTTCCCGAATCAGCGAGTACTGGCGACGACTGACGGGGAGCTGTTCATCCAGCCCGGTCAGGCGCAGCAGGTGCCCTTCTTCGGGCAATGGCGCCCGGCTGATTTGTGCGATTTTATCCCGCGCCACCAGGCAGTTTCGATGGATGCGCAAGAACTGTGCGCCAAATTCGGTTTCCAGTTTGACCAGCGATTCTTCCAGCAAATATTCGCGGGCTGGCGTTTTGATGGTGACGTATTTCAGTTCTGCCTTGAAATAAAGAATGTCTGCTATCGGGATAAGCAGCAGGCGGCCTTTTTCTGCCAATGACAGGTGGGTGCGCGGCTTGGGATGTGAATCGCGCAAGGCCTCCAGCGCCTGGCGGCTGAGGTGTTGAGCCTTGGACAGGGCGGCGGACAGGCGCGCCGCGCGTACCGGTTTCATCAGGTAGTCCACTGCGTTGACTTCAAACGCCTGGCAGGCGTAATGATCGTAGGCGGTGGTAAAAATGACAGCAGGCGGCTGCGCCAGCTTTTGCAGATGCTGGGCAACTTCGATGCCGTCCATGCCGGGCATTTTGATATCCAGCAGTACTGCGTCAGGCATGTTGCGCTGAATTTCGGCCAGGGCGGACAGGCCACTGTCGGCCTCGCCTGTAATTTGCAGCGGCAATTCGCTGGCGCAATCTTCCAGCACCTCGCGCAAGCGATGGCGCGCAGGTTCTTCATCATCAACGATGAGCAGGCGCAGCGGTGTTTGCGGGGTGGCGGGCACGGGTGTAAGGCAGGGTGATATGTACCTGGTAAACGGCGCCCATGCGCTCGGACTTGAGGCTGGCGTCCAGATCGAAATGCAGCGCCAGGCGTTCTTGAATATTGCCCAGCGCCAGCTTGTTGCCACGGTGGTTTGCGCCCGACTCGGCGTAGTCGTTACGAATCACGATGTGCACGGCATCCCCGCTGCGGTAGATGTTGAGGCTGATTTCGCCGGGTTCGCTGCGCGGTTCAATGCCGTGATAAATGGCGTTTTCCACCAAGGGCTGGATTACCAGCGGCGGAATCAGCGCCTCGACAGGCATTTTGTCGATATGCCAGGCCACATTGAGACGATCACCCAGACGTAACTGCTCCAGCCCCAGATAGGCGCGGGTCAGGTCAATTTCGTTTTGCAGCGTAGTGAGTTCGCGGTTTTCGCGCATCAGCGCACGGAACAGTTCGGATAAATCTTCCAGCGCCGCCTCGGCACGGCGCGGCTCGCTGCGAACCAGTGACAGTACCGCGTTGAGGCTGTTGAATAAAAAATGCGGACGGATACGCGCTTGCAGCGCCTGTAGACGCGCCTCGGTGATGGCGGGCGAAAGCGCTTTGCCGCGCAGGTGGAAATAGGCCAGCAGCAGCGCCGCCATAACGCCGCTGAAAAAACAGGTCTGCAACAGTGTGGGGAGCCCCAGGCCAGATAGCAAGCTGCCAAGTAGCAGGTTGGTGAGCAGCGGCACGCCAAGGCCGAGCATGAATACCGCCGACATTGCCGGAACATAATGCAGGCGGCGCAGCAAGGGCGAAGCCAGGCATAGCCCAAGCAGCGTGAGCAACAGGGCGGGTTGTATCAAGGTGGAACGCTCGACGAACAAAACAAGCGCATCTGCAACTGAGGGCATATCGGCCAGCGCAGCAAGCATGGCGGCGGTTTCCACCGCCAGAATTACGCGCAAACTGGTGCCCAGATGGCAGAAATTCGGCAAAACCCCCGGCGGGTTGTTATGATTTTTACTTTGCATCAAGTCTGAGTGTCATGAATAAGCCTAGTGGAACGTGGTCTGGCCGTTTTTCCGAGCCGGTGGATGAACTGGTCAAACGCTACACTGCGTCCATCACATTTGATTATCGGCTGGCCGAGTTTGACATAAAGGGTTCGCTTGCCCATGCCCGCATGTTGCGCCACGTCGGCGTGCTTGTGGATGCTGATATGGCAGCGATCGAGCGCGGCATGGCTGATATTCTCCAGGAAATCCGTGACGGAAAATTCGCCTGGTCGCTGGACAGGGAAGATGTTCACCTCAATATCGAAGCTGCATTGACCGCGAAAATCGGCGATGCTGGCAAGCGCCTGCACACTGGCCGCTCGCGCAATGATCAGGTGGCAACTGCGGTGCGGCTGTATTTGCGTGATGCCATTGATCGCATACAGATGCAATTGCGCGCATGCCAGTCCAGTTTGTTGAATCTGGCCGAGACCCACGCCGATACGGTGATGCCGGGATTTACCCATATGCAGGTGGCGCAGCCGGTTACGTTTGGCCATCACATGCTGGCTTACTTTGAGATGCTGGCGCGCGATGTCGAGCGCATGGGGGATGTGCGCAAACGCGTGAATCGTCTGCCACTGGGCGCGGCCGCGCTGGCCGGCACCAGCTACCCGATTGATCGGGCTTTTGTGGCGCAGGAGCTGGGCTTTGAGTCGGTTTGCGGCAACTCGCTGGATGCCGTGTCGGATCGGGATTTCGCCATCGAATTTTCCGCCGCCGCCTCGCTGATCATGGTGCATTTCTCGCGCCTGTCAGAAGAACTCATTCTGTGGATGAGTCCGCGCTTTGGCTTTGTTGACCTGGCCGACCGCTTTTGCACGGGTTCCTCCATCATGCCGCAAAAGAAAAACCCGGATGTTCCGGAACTGGTGCGCGGCAAAACCGGGCGTGTCATTGGCCATTTGATGGGGCTGCTTACGCTGATGAAAGGCCAGCCGCTGGCCTACAACAAGGACAATCAGGAGGACAAGGAACCGCTGTTCGATACGGTCGATACCCTGATCGACACCCTCGCCATTTATGCCGACATGCTCAAGGGTGTCAGGGTCAAACCTGACGCCATGCGTCAGGCCGCGCTGCAGGGCTTTTCCACCGCCACCGATCTGGCTGATTATCTGGTCAAGAAAGGCTTGCCTTTCCGTGACGCGCATGAAGCTGTAGCGCAGGCAGTGCGCGTGGCCGAGAGCCGAAAGTGCGACCTGGCTGATCTGACCTTGACCGAGTTGCAGGTTTTCAGTCCGCTGGTGGGCGACGACGTGTTTGCAGTGCTAACCCTGGAAGGCTCGCTTGCCGCCCGCAACCATGTTGGCGGCACGGCGCCGGAACAGGTCAGGCTGGCAGTGGCGCAGGCGCGTTCTGCGCTCGAATAGCGGGCAACTTTAGCCCGCGTTTTCTTCTGGCGGGCTATGTTCGCGGCAGATTTTTCTGACCTCACGGCTGGTCAGTTTTTCCTTGGTTAGCCCGCAGACATAGCTACGCGGGCCGATGTGCAGGTTGTGGCGGCAAGTTACGCACACGCCAAAACTCTTGTGCCCGTTTTTTGTTTGCAGGTTGGCCAGAGCTTCTTTCAGCACTTTGGTGGCCGAACTCAGCCTGGCGGGGCTGGCGGCCTGTAGCGCGTCGCGCCAGGCATTGCCCAGTCCCAGATCCTTCAATACTTCTTTACCTTTGTCTGTAAGCGTCAGACGAACAACGCGCCCATCCTGCTCGTCGGCATGGCGGGCAATGAGTTTGCGTCGCGCCAGCAACAGCAGACTCTGCGACACGGTGCCCTTGGTAAGCCCCAGATACTCGGCCAATGCCTGGGGGGTGTTGCTGTAGCGGTTGGCGTCGGCCAGGTACAGCAAGGCTTGCAAGTGCATGGGTTGCAAGTCATGCACAACGCCAGCCTGACGCAGGCTGACGCGGAGCAGATTGCCCAGCCTTTCAACCGTGTCGAGCAGGGTAAGCGCCTGATTTTTCATATGGATATATTAGTTTCGAGCCCAAACCTTGACAAGCCAAAATGACTGATTATGATGGTATCGACACGAAACGTATTGTGTCGATACCATTATGGAGGATTGCATGAAGAATGTTTACAAAGTAGCGACCGTGCTCATGGCCGGTGTGGCGCAGTGTGCAATGGCGGTCGAAGTGCCCTATCCGGAGGGCTACCGGGACTGGCGGCATGTTAAATCCATGGAGTTGAAGCCGGGACATGCCTTGTACGAGAGTTTTGGCGGACTGCACCATATCTACGCCAATCCCAAGGCGGTAAAGGGCTATCGAAGCGGAAAATTTGCTGATGGCGCGGTCATCGTATTTGACTTGCTGGCGGCCAGGCATGGCGACAATGCGCTAGTCGAGGGCGAACGCAAAGTGCTGGGCGTCATGGTGCGTGACAAGCGTAAATACGCGGCCACTGGCGGCTGGGGCTTTGAAGGCTTTGCCGGCGGCGACCCGAAAAAACCGGTGGTGGGTACAAATGCCGCAACCGCCTGCTTTGCCTGCCATGCCCCGCAGAAGAGCAACAACTACCTGTTTTCTACTCTGAGGGACTAGGCGGATCAACTAAAATCTGACCGTTCCGCCGCCTTGCTGGGCGATCAGGGCGGCCAGCTTTTCCAGCAATTCGGCCTGGTCGCGGGTGTCACGCCAGGCTTGACCGTCGTGGCGGAAGTGAAAACCGCCTGAGCGTGCGGCCACCCAGATTTCTTGAGCCACATTGTGGCGGTTGACGACCATTTTGCTGCCGTCATCGAATTCGATTTCAAGAATGCCGTCAGCAGGGGATTCGAAATCCAGTCCGGCAATTTCCAGTCCGTGCTCGATTCGGGAAAGCGTTGCGTCAGTCAGTCGGGTAAACTCGGTATCGTTCATGGCGGGCTCATCGCATGTATGGGCGCTATTTTGCCCCTGCTTTGGCATAAAAGCACATGTTAATATGCAGCCATGAAATTTCACACGCCTGCCCTGCTCGCTATCCTGCTGCTTGTCGGTCTGACTGGTTGTGGCTCCAAAGGGTCGCTTACGCTGCCGAAATCTCTGGCGGATATGCCGACCACGACCCTCTACGCCATCAAAAAATGAATCAATTGAATCGAAGAAACGGCCATCTCCATTTAGAAGAGGTGTCGCTGGAAGCTTTGGCGCGCCAATATGGCACGCCGCTTTATGTCTATTCCATGACTGCGCTGACACAAGCCTACGCAGAATATGAGACTGCTTTGGCCGGTTTGCCGCACCTGATTTGTTATGCGGTCAAAGCCAATGGCAGTCTCGCGGTCTTGCAGCACTTTGCAAAGTTGGGAGCCGGGTTCGATATAGTCTCTGGCGGCGAGCTGGCACGCGTGCTGGCGGTGGGTGGCCTGCCGCAAAAGGTCGTGTTCTCGGGTGTTGGCAAAACGGCGGATGAAATGCGCCTAGGCTTGCAGTACGGGATCCGCTGTTTCAATGTTGAGTCTGAAAGTGAGCTGCAACGTTTGAATCAGGTGGCCGGAGCAATGGGCAGGCGGGCGCCGGTCTCATTTCGCGTCAATCCGGATGTTGATCCCAAAACCCATCCTTATATATCAACCGGGTTGAAGCAGAACAAATTCGGCATTCCCATCCAGCGCGCCCCGGCGATCTATCGCCAGGCGGCGGCACTGCCCAATATTGAGATAGTGGGGGTGGATTGTCACATTGGTTCACAGCTGACCGACCTGTCGCCTATCGCAGATGCGCTGGATCGCGTGCTGGCGCTGGTAGATGCCCTGGCTGAAGGCGGCATTCGGCTAAAACACATCGACATTGGCGGCGGTGTCGGAATTCGCTATCACGACGAGATTCCGCCGGATATGGGCAACTACCGCCGGATTTTGCAAAGCCGCCTGCAGGGCAGAAGTGAAGAAGTCATTGTTGAGCCGGGCCGGTCTCTGGTTGGAAATGCGGGGGTGTTGCTGACCCGGGTGGAATACATCAAGGCTGGCGAAGACAAAAATTTTGTCATTGTTGACGCCGCGATGAATGATTTGATGCGTCCGGCGCTGTACGAGGCATTCCATGAAATTGTGCCCGTCACCGAGTCAGACGCTGTGCCTATGCGTTGTGATGTCGTGGGGCCGGTGTGCGAAACCGGCGATTTCATTGGACTGGAGCGGCATTTGGCGGTCAGGGAAGGAGATGTTCTGGCCGTACTTTCTGCGGGGGCATACGGCATGAGCATGAGTTCCAACTACAACAGCCGCCCGCGCGCCGCAGAAGTTCTCTTGCGCAAGAATGAAAGCCATTTGGTACGTGAGCGCGAAAACCCAGATGCCTTAATGGCCGGAGAGCGCCTGCTGTAGAGGGTTTCAGCGAACACGGGTTGACCTTCATGAGATTGAAATATCGTATCGACACGATATTATTTGTGTGCGTGCCACATTTCTTTGCTTGTGTAAATCAAAAAACCCAACACTTTGTTGTGCTGCAAAAAAAAATAACTAGAATGGGCGTCACCAAGCGGAGCTTTGGTGACGCCCACATCAAACCGGCTGAAAACAGGTTCTGGAAGGCAATTCACATGGGCGGCATCTGTGAAGTGAGTGCAACGCTTTGGAAGTGCATTTACTAACCTCTGCACGCTTTGTTCGTTGTTGTGGTGAATTGTTCAACTTCAGAAGGAGTGTGATGTATGGCTACTGCCAAGAAACCTGCCGCCAAAAAAGCGGCTCCCGCGAAAAAGCCTGCTGCCAAGAAAGCTGCGCCAGCCAAAAAAGCTGCACCGGCTAAAAAAGCAGTAGCGGCGAAGAAGCCCGCTGCCAAGAAAGCCGCTCCGGCCAA
>CAYTZP010000019.1:0-5845 GCA_964442685.1 uncultured Thiobacillus sp. | reverse complement strand
GGCGGCTCCCAAGAAAGCTGCGGCCAAGAAGCCCGCACCTGCCAAGCCTGCCACTGCGGCGGTGCCCGCACCAGCGGCGCCCGCACCTTCTACGCCGGTCATCAAGCCTTTCGGGCTCTAAATCGTCAAGCCGGATTCGGCAAGACCAATCCCCGCCTCACTGGCGGGGCTTTTTTATGGGCGCGATTCAGCTGCGTTTCGGCGACATGCCTGGCAAGCGAATGGCCAGTAGCAGCATCAGCACGCAGGCATAAATCAGTGGTTGGCTAATGTCCTTTTTGACCAGCCACCAGTAATGGATGACCCCCAGGCTGGCGATCACATAAATCAAGCGGTGTAACTGCTGCCAATGCCGCCCCAGCTTTTTCATCATGCTTTGTCTGGATGTCCAGGCAAGCGGCAGCAACAGGACAAAAGCCGAAAACCCCACTGTGATGAATGGCCTTTTGATGATGTCTTTGGCAATGCTGGCTGGATCAAAGAACTGATCCAGCCAGATGTAGGTGGTGAAATGCAGGCAGGCATAAAAAAACGCGAACAGTCCCAATAGACGACGGAAGCGTAACAGCCAGCCCGCTCCCGTGAGTTTGCGCAGGGGTGTTACCGCAAGTGTTACCAGCAAGCCAACCAGCGTCCAGGTACCGGTGGAGCGGGTAATGAACTCGATTGGATTTGCGCCCAGCCCATCGGTAAATGCCAGGTAGACCAATCTGGAAAGTGGTAGCAGGCAAAGCAGCCACAGGACAGTTTTGATCGTGATGATCTGACGTGGGGACAGGGAAGCGGGCAGTTGCATCAGAAATACTTTTTCAGATCCATGCCCTTATAAAGCGAGGCAACCTGGTCGGCATAGCCATTAAACATCAAGGTTTCGCGCTTGAAGAATTCGCCGATGCGACGCTCCTTGGCCTGGCTCCAGCGCGGATGGTCAACCTTGGGGTTTACATTGGAGAAAAATCCGTATTCATCCGGTGCGGCGCGCATCCAGGCGGTGAGCGGCGCTTTTTCAACAAAACGGATTTTGACAATCGACTTGGCGCTCTTGAAGCCATACTTCCAGGGTACCACCAGTCGAACCGGCGCACCATTCTGGTTGGGCAGTACCTCGCCATACAGGCCAACGGCAAGAATGGTCAGGGGGTGGTTGGCCTCATCCATGCGCAGGCCTTCCACATACGGCCAGTCCAGCACCGAGCTGCGCTGGAAGGGCATTTGTTTGGGGTCGTGCAGGGTGTGAAATTCAACAAACTTGGCATTGCCGGTAGGTTCGGCCTGCTTGATGATTTGGGACAGGGAAAAACCGACCCACGGAATCACCATCGACCAGCCTTCCACGCATCGCAGGCGATAAATACGTTCTTCGAGTGGTGCCAGTTTCAGTAGCGTGTCGATGTCATAGGTTCCGGGACGCTTGACCTCGCCTTCAATGCGGATTGTCCAGGGGCGCGTCTTGAGCGTGTGCGCCCGCCTGGACGGGTCAGACTTATCAGTGCCAAACTCGTAGAAATTATTGTAGGTAGTCACGTCCGCAAAAGGGGTTTTCTTGTCCGAGGCGGAAAACGCACTGGCACGAACCCCGCCCAGCTTTACGCCATGCACTGCGGCATCAGGCTTGGCAAAGGCGGGAGCTACAGCCATCGCCGCCATACAGGCCATAAACTGGCGGCGGTTGATGTAGGTTTCTTCAGGCGTGATTTCGGATGGTGGAATCGCACCCGGTTCCAGGATCAGCATGTTTTCTCCAGTATTGCTTGGTCGTGTGCAAATGCCAAAACTTACGAGTAGGATGAAGCTTTAGGCTTCTGGTTCCTGTCATGTCCAAGACTTTGCTATGCCTGTTGCTGGCTGCTGGCCTGGCACAAGCTGCGCCGCCCGGTGGCAATCAGCCGGTGCCGGTCAAAATGATGCGGGTTCAGGCCGCCGCCGTGTCTGATAGCGTGACTGCTGCCGCCACCCTGCGTCCGCATGAAAGCGTCATTTTGCGACCGGAAATTGATGGACGCATCGTTTCTCTTACTTTCAACGAAGGCCAGATGGTGAGAAAAGGCGCGGTCGTCGTGCGGTTGGACGACGCCGAGCCGCGCGCGGCCATGGCCAGGAATGCCGCCGACCTCAAGTTGGCCGAAAGCCGCTACCGCCGCAATGAAGAACTCGCCGCCAAGGGCTTCATCAGCGCACAGGCGCTGGATGAGGCGCGCGCCAATCTGGATGTGGTGCGCGCGCAGATGCAGGCAGCCCAGGTTGCGCTGGATAAGGCGGTGATCCGCGCCCCGTTTACCGCGCTGGCCGGGCTGCGCAAAGTCAGCCCCGGCGCGTATGTAAAGAAAGGTGACGACATCGTTGAACTGGCGGCCATTGACCAGTTGAATCTGGATGTGCGCGTGCCCGAGGTGTATCTGCCATTGGTCAAGATCGGCCAACCGGTTACCGTGACCGTCGATGCCCTGCCCGGCCAGCAGTTTGCCGGCAAGGTCTATGCCATGGAGCCAGTGGTGGATCTGGCCACGCGCGGCGCACTGGTGCGGGCGCGCATCGCCAATTCATCAGGCAAACTCAAGCCCGGCATGTTCGCGCGCGTGTCGGCTGACCTCGGCAATCGCCCCAATGCCATCGTGGTGCCCGAGCAGGCCGTGCTGCCCAAGGGCAAACAGACCTATATATATAAGGTCAGCGATGGCAAGGCCATGTTGACCCCGGTACAACTGGGCCGCCGTAATGCCGGGCAGGTGGAAGTGGTGTCCGGCCTGAGCGCGAATGACACCATCGTCGTCGATGGCCTGCTCAAGCTCAAGCCCGGCGCGCCGGTGGCGCCGGTCGAAAAAGTCATGGAAATGATGCAGAAGATGGGTGCGGACAAGCCGCCGGCCAAGTAAGCGGGGCGCATCATGATTCTCTCCTCACTCTCCATCAGCCGCCCGGTGCTGGCCACGGTCATGAGTCTCATGATCGTGTTGATCGGCCTGATTGCCTTTGATCGCCTGCCAGTGCGCGAGTACCCCAACATCGACGCGCCGGTGATGTCAGTGCGCACGGTGTATCCGGGTGCGTCGGCTGCTGTCATAGAAAGCCAGGTCACGCAGCCGCTGGAAGATTCGCTCTCCGGCATCGAGGGCGTGCGCAGCATCAAGTCGGTCAGCCGCGAAGAAGTCAGCCAGATTACCGTTGAGTTCCTGCGCAAGCGCGACCCGGAAGCCGCTGCCAACGACGTGCGTGACCGCGTGGCGCGCGTGCGCGGCGTGTTGCCCGAGGCGGCGGATGATTCGGTGGTGGCCAAAATCGAGGCCGATGCGCAGGCCATCATCTGGCTGGCGTTTTCCAGCGACCGCATGAACCCGCTGGAAATCACCGACTACGCCGACAATATCGTTGCCGACCAGTTGAAGACCCTGCCGGGCGTGGCCTCGGTCATTATTGGTGGCCAGCGCCGCTATGCCATGCGCGTGTGGCTGGATGCACAACGGCTGGTGGCCTACGGCCTCACCGTGCAGGATGTGGAAGCCGCCCTGCGTTCGCAAAACGTGGAACTGCCCGCAGGTCGGGTGGAAAGCGAAATGCGCGAATTCACCGTGCAGACCGCCACCGACCTGAAAACACCGGAAGAATTCGGCGATGTCATCATCCGCCAGGCGGGTGACACGCCGGTGCGCATCCGCGATGTGGCGCGGGTGGAGCTGGGTGCGGCGGACGACCGCAACATCATCCGCGTCAATGGGCTTCCCGCCGTGGGGCTGGGCATCGTCAAACAATCCACTGCCAACACCCTGGAAGTGGCGCAGGCGGTCAAGGCGCGCATTCCACTCTTGCAAAAATCCTTGCCGCCCGGGATGCAGCTGCGCGTGGGCTTCGATAGCTCCATCTTCATCGAGAAGAGCATCGACGCTGTGTATAAAACCATGGCCGAAGCACTGGTGCTGGTGGTGGCGGTGATCTTCCTGTTCCTGCGCTCGTGGCGCGCCACGCTGATTCCATTCGTCGCCATTCCGGTGTCCATGATCGGCGCGTTTGCCTTCCTCTACGCCTTCGGCTTCACCATCAACGTGCTGACGCTGCTGGGGCTGGTGCTGGCCATCGGCCTGGTGGTGGATGACGCCATTGTCATGCTGGAAAACATCTACCGGCACATCGAAGAGGGTATGGAGCCGCTGCAAGCGGCCAGGCAGGGCGCGCAGGAAATCGGCTTTGCCGTGGTGGCGATGACGCTCACGCTGGCCTCGGTGTTTGCGCCGCTGGCATTTGCCGAAGGCAATACCGGCAAATTGTTCACCGAATTTGCGCTTACCGTTTCTGCTGCCGTGCTGGTGTCCGGCTTTGTCGCGCTGACCCTTACACCCATGATGTGCAGCCGTCTGCTCAAACACGAAGCTGCTCATGGAAAACTTTTCGTGTTGGGCGAGCGCATCTTGACCGGGATGAACAGCGGCTATCGTGCCGCGCTCGGCCATGTGCTCAATGTGCGCTGGATGACCGTGCTGGTGTTCGTGCTGGCCGCTGGCGGCGCGTGGATGCTGGCGAAGTCGATGAAATCCGAACTTGCGCCGACTGAAGATCGCGGTTTTTTCATCGGCTTCATGCTCGCGCCGGAAGGTTCGACGCTGGCCTACACCGACCAGTACGCACGCCAGCTGGAGCAGATCTACAAGAGCGTGCCGGAAATCCGCACCGCCTTTGTCGTCGTCGCCCCTGGCCTGGAACGTCCCAACCCGGTGAATACCGCCCTGTCGTTTGTCATGCTCAAGCCCTGGGAAGAACGCACGCGCAGCCAGATGGATATTACCCAGTCGCTGGGGCCGCGCATGTTCGTGTCCATGCCCGGCGTGATGGCCTTTCCCATCAATCCGCCCTCGCTGGGGCAAAGTTTCCGCAACCCGCCGCTGCAATTTGTGGTGCAGGCGCCCAGTTACGAAGCGCTCGACGCCGCGCTGGAAAAACTCATGGCCAAGGTGCGCGAATACCCCGGGCTGATCAACGCCGACACCGATCTCAAGCTCAACAAGCCGCAACTCGCGGTCAGCGTCAACCGCGACAAGGCGGCGGACATGGGGGTGGGCGTCGATGTCATTGGCCGCACGCTGGAATCGCTGATGGGCGGGCGCGAGGTCACGCGCTTCAAGCGCGCGGGCGAACAGTACGACGTCATCGTGCAGCTCGATCCCAAAGACCGCACCACGCCCGATGCGCTGGGCGCGCTGTACGTGCGCGGCAGCGAGGGCGATCTCACCCTGTTGTCCAATCTGGTGGCGGTCAGCGAAACCGTTGCGCCCAAGGAACTCAACCACTACAACCGCCAGCGCGCCGCCATCATCTCCGCCAACATCGCACCCGGCTACACCCTGGGCGAAGCGCTCGCCTTCATGGATCAGGCGGCCAAAGAGACCTTGCCGCCAGAGTTCAACACCGCGCTGGATGGGCAATCGAGAGAGTTCAAAGAGTCTGGCAAAACCCTGTTGGTCACGTTTGGTTTGGCGCTGGCCTTCATCTATCTGGTACTGGCCGCGCAGTTTGAAAGTTTTCGCAGCCCCTTCGTCATCATGCTCACTGTGCCGCTGGCCATGACCGGCGCGCTGCTGGCGCTCAAATTCACCGGCGGCACGCTCAACGTGTACAGCCAGATTGGCCTCATCATGCTGGTGGGGCTGATTACCAAGCATGGCATTCTCATTGTCGAGTTTGCCAACCAGTTGGTGGATAAAGGTCAGGCCGTGCGCGAAGCCGTTATTGAAGCCGCCAGCCTGCGCCTGCGCCCCATCCTCATGACCACCGCCGCCATGGTGTTGGGTGCCGTGCCGCTGGCACTCGCCACAGGCGCGGGCGCCGAATCGCGCTCGCCCATCGGCTGGGTCATCGT
>CAYTZP010000018.1:0-34178 GCA_964442685.1 uncultured Thiobacillus sp. | reverse complement strand
ATCTTGGACAGGCAGACTCAAACGCGACAATAAAAAAATAAAAAGGTTTGCAATATTCATACAAAACGGATATATTTATCCTGTTAGAATTTCAACAACCTTGTTTTCAACAGGAGGGAGTCCCTATGGAAGCGACGACGTACAACTACAAGATCGTGAGGCAGTTCGCCATCATGACCTTGGTCTGGGGTATTGTGGGCATGCTGGTCGGTGTCCTCATTGCCGCACAGCTGGTCTGGCCAGCACTCAACTTTGATTTACCCTGGTTAACCTACGGGCGATTGCGCCCCCTGCACACCAACGCGGTGATTTTCGGCTTTGGCGGTACCGCAATGTTCACGGTGATTTATTACATCGTGCAGCGCACCTGCCATGTCAGGCTGTTTGCCGAAAAACTGGCAACCTTCACCTTCTGGGGATGGCAGGCCATCATCGTCCTGGCAGCCCTGACACTTGTCATGGGCATCACCACGTCAAAGGAATACGCCGAGCTCGAATGGCCCATCGATCTGTTGATCACGGTTGTCTGGGTAGCCTTTGCCATCGTCTTCTTCGGCACGGTAATCAAGCGCAAGACGCCACATATTTACGTGGCCAACTGGTTCTTTGGTGCGTACATCCTGACTATCGCCATCCTGCACGTCGTCAACAGCGCGGGACTGCCCATCGCCCTCTTCGGCGGATCCTGGTGGAAATCCTATTCCGCCTACGCTGGCGTGCATGATGCCATGGTGCAATGGTGGTACGGCCATAACGCGGTGGGCTTCTTCCTCACCACTGCTTTCCTCGGCATGATGTACTACTTCATTCCCAAGGCCGCAGGTCGTCCAATCTACTCTTACCGCTTGTCCATCGTCCACTTCTGGGCGCTGAACTTCACCTATATGTGGGCGGGTCCTCACCACCTGCAGTACACCGCACTGCCTGACTGGACGCAATCCCTTGGCATGGTGTTCTCGCTGATTCTGCTGGCTCCCTCTTGGGGCGGCATGATGAACGGGATCATGACCCTGTCCGGCGCATGGCACAAACTGCGTACTGACCCGGTACTGAAGTTCCTGGTCACTGCGCTGTCGTTCTACGGCATGTCCACTTTTGAAGGCCCGATGATGTCGGTGAAGACCGTGAACGCGCTGTCGCACTACACAGAATGGACCATCGGCCATGTTCACTCCGGCGCTTTGGGCTGGGTGGCGATGATTACCATCGGCTCGCTGTACTACCTGATTCCGCGACTATTTGGTCGTGAGGAAATGTACTCGATGAAGCTGGTCACGACCCATTTCTGGATCGCCACCATCGGCGTGGTGCTGTATATCGCCGCCATGTGGATCGCCGGTGTGGCACAGGGCTTGATGTGGCGCGCCTCCAACCCGGACGGCACACTGCAATACGGCTTTGCGCAAGTGCTGAACGTCATGTATCCGTTCTACACCATTCGCCTGCTGGGCGGCCTGATGTTCTTCGCGGGCATGCTGATCATGGCGTACAACGTGTGGAAAACCATCCGTGTGGGCAAGGTCGTCGATAATGCGCCGATTCCTGCCGCCGCTCACGCTTAAGAGAAAGGAGAAAAAAATGGCTTTCTCACATCAAACCATTGAGAAAAACACTGGCTGGCTCATCGTTCTCACGCTCCTGATCGTCAGCATCGGCGGTCTGGTGCAGATCGTACCGCTGTATTTCCAGCGCTATGTCACCGAGCCGGTGGAAGGTCTCAAACCCTACTCTGCACTGGAACTTTCCGGGCGCGACATCTACATCCGCGAGGGCTGCGTAGGCTGCCACTCGCAGATGGTGCGTCCGTTCCGTGCCGAAACCGAGCGTTACGGCCACTATTCCGTGGCAGGTGAATATGTATACGACCGTCCCTTCCTGTGGGGTTCCAAGCGTACCGGCCCTGATCTGCAGCGCATGGCCGGGCGCTACTCGGACGAGTGGCACCGTATACACCTGATCAACCCGCGTGATGTTGTGCCCGAGTCCAATATGCCCAACTACCCATGGCTGGAGGAAAACGCACTCAGCACCTCGGACATTCAGCCCAAGATGCGCGCGCTCAAAGCCATGGGGCATCCGTATTCGGATGCGGATATCGCCAACGCCCCCGCCGAGCTTGAAGGTAAAACCGAAATGGACGCCATCATCGCTTATCTGCAAAGCCTTGGCCGCGCCATGCAAGTAAAGTGAGGTGCACATGGACGCGAACAATCTCATTGGCAGCATCGTGACGGTGGTATTTTTCATCACTTTCATCGGCATCGTATGGTGGGCCTACGGCAGCAGCCGGAAAGCCCGCTTTGAAGAAGATGGCCGGATTCCCTTCGAGGAATCCGATGACCTCCCCGCAGGAGATAAAAAATGAATGAATTCACAAGTGGTTTCTGGAGCTGGTACATCATCATCCTGACGGTTGCCAGCCTTGTCGGCGTGGCCATTTTCCTTAAATCGCAAATGACCCGGCGGCTTGCCCCCGGCGAAAAGGCGCAGGAAATGGAGCACAAGTGGGACGGCGATCTGGTGGAACTGAACAACCCCCTGCCCAGCTGGTGGGTCAACCTGTTCTGGATCACCATGGTTTTCGCCGTGGTTTATCTCGTGCTGTACCCCGGCCTGGGCAGCTTCAAGGGCGTGCTGGGCTGGACTTCGTTCGGCCAGTACAACAATGAAATCAGCGATGCCAAGGCCAAATATGATCCGATCTTCGACAAGTTCATGAGCCAGCCAGTCGAACAGCTTGCGGCCAACGCCGAAGCACGCGATATGGGTCAACGTCTGTTCTACACCTACTGCGCGCAGTGCCACGGCACCGATGCCACTGGTGCAAAAGGTTTCCCCGACCTGACCGACAAGGACTGGCAGTTTGGCGGCGACGCTGAAAGCATCCGGGTCAGTATTGCCGATGGCCGCATGGGCGTCATGCCTGCGCTGGGCGTGGTGCTGGGTGCAGACGGTACTAAACAAGTGGCGAACTATGTGCTGTCTTTGTCTGGCGCCAGCCATGACGCTGGCATGGCCGCCTCGGGCAAGCCACTGTTTGAAGCAAACTGTGCCGCTTGCCACATGCCCGACGGCAAAGGCATGACCGCCTTGGGCGCATCCAACCTCACCGACAAAGTGTGGCTGTATGGCGGATCGGAGGCAGCGATAATGGAATCCATCAACAAGGGACGCAACGGCAACATGCCTGCCCAGTTGCAGGCACTGGGCGAAGCCAAAGTGCATCTGTTGACCGCCTATGTATACGGGCTGGGCGGCGGCGTGGCACCGGTTGCGGCCACCCCGCCAGAGGCGGCAGCACCAGCGGTGCAATAAGTCTCAAAGTCCACCTGGTCACGGGTGGGCTTTGGTATCGGCCAACAGGTCGATACCAAAGCTATCAAGCACAGAAGAGCATGGAACAAAACTCGCACAGCGAAGTTGAGCAATCACTGTATGAAGTGCGGCAGAAAATTCAGCCGCGCGCAGTGCATGGCTGGTTCGCCAACTGGCGCGTCGCACTGGTGCTGTTCACGCAATTGCTCTACTACGGCCTGCCCTGGCTGCGTTGGGATGGTCACCAGGCCATATTATTCGATCTGGCCGCACGCAAGTTTTACATCTTTGGCCTCACATTCTGGCCGCAGGATTTCATCTGGCTGACCGGCATACTGGTCATCTCTGCACTTGCCCTGTTCCTGTTCACGGCTATCGCCGGCCGCCTGTGGTGCGGATTTGCCTGCCCGCAAACCGTCTATACAGAAGTTTTCATGTGGATCGAGGAATGGGCTGAAGGCAACCACATCGCGCGCAGGAAACTGGATTTGCTGCCATGGAATAGCGAAAAAATTCGCAAGCGTGGTTTAAAACATCTGCTCTGGTTCCTTGTAGCGTTTTGGACCGGCTTCACATTCGTAGGTTATTTCACACCCATCACCACGTTGTGGAGCGAGCTGATCGCATTCAATACCGGCCCGTGGGAAACCTTCTGGATATTTTTCTACGCCTTTGCCACATGGGGCAATGCCGGCTTCATGCGCGAGCAGGTATGCAAGTACATGTGTCCTTACGCCCGCTTCCAGAGCGTCATGTTCGACCCTGATACGCTCATCATCAGCTACGATCCGAATCGCGGCGAGCCGCGCGGCCCGCGCAGCAAAAAGGAAGACTACAAAGCCAACGGCAAGGGCGACTGCGTGGATTGCGGCATATGCGTACAAGTTTGCCCGACCGGCATCGACATCCGCAAAGGTTTGCAATACGAATGCATCGGTTGCGCGGCCTGCATCGACGGCTGTGATCAGGTCATGGAAAAAATGGGCTACCCCAAGGGGCTGATCCGCTACACCACTGAAAACGTGCTGAATGGCCGCTATACCGACAAGAATATTCTGTCGCATGTATTCCGCCTGCGCGTGCTGGTTTACATCATCATCCTGCTGCTGATTGTCAGTGCGTTTCTGATCACGCTCGCCAATCGGGTACCGCTCAGAGTAGAAGTCATCCGTGACCGTCTGACATTGTCCCGCACCAACGAAGACGGCAAGCTGGAAAATCTCTATACCGTGCAAATTCTCAACATGCAAAACCGCAGCCATCGTTACCTCATCACGGCGACTGGCGCTGATGACATCGTGGTGATCGCCAACCCCCGCAACCTGACGGCGGGCGCACAGCAAACCATCAATGTGCCCGTGCGTTTGCAAATTGACCCGATCAATCTGAAAGGGCATTCCACCCCCATCATGATCCGCGTGCAATCGCAGGAGAATCCTGAACTTGTCCATGAAACCAAATCCAGCTTTCTAAGGAGATAACATGAACACACTCGCAAACAAACCCTGGTATCAAGAACGCTGGCCTTGGCTTTTGGCCATCATGCCCGTCACTGCCATCGTCGCAAGCGGCATTACCGTCTGGTTCGCGGTGACATCCAGCGACGGTCTGGTGGTGGATGATTATTACAAACAGGGCAGGGCTATCAACCAGACCAAGGCGCGCGACCAGATGGCGCACACACTGGGAATTAACGCCCTGCTTACACCGCAAGCTTCAAACATTCAGCTTCAGCTGGACGGCAAGCTGCAAACCCCTCCCGGGCAGCTCACACTCATGCTCATGCATCCCACACGCAGCGGAGACGATCACGCAATTCCCCTGCAATGGAATGGGGCGAGCTACGTTGGCAAATTACCCCGGTTGTCCAGTGCGCGTTATCGGGTTCAACTTACACCTGAATTCGGAAATTGGCGTTTAACTGGCGCCTGGCAACCGGGAACAACGCTCGCACTGACCCCCGCGCATAGCACATAAGCACATTCAGATTGTTCAACCCAAGGAGAAAAGCATGGAAATCGTTCTCAAAGAACTGTTCGGTAGCAGCATCGGCTTACTCAGCCTGTTCACAATCAGCTTCGTCATCGCCATGGGGTTCTGGTTTTCATGGTGGTATAAGCGCAACATAAACCAGGACAAATAAACCAGGCAATCGCGGAGCACTGCCCTTCGGTACTGACTTGTTACTTTCAGCGCAGCGCCAATGGCGTCAATCAGGGACACCCGACGTAATCTGCGCGCCCGCACGGCTGTCACAAAGAAAGAAGGTTGTCAGGACTGTCGCTAAACCCGCAAAACAACAAAGCCCGGCCAAGCCGGGCTTTGTCTTGGATGACGCTGAAAGCGTTTTCGTTACGCTGCCAGACTGTCGCGCACACGCAGCAATCGGGCGCGCGCTTCAGCCGCCACATTCTGTACCGCCGGATTTTCCACCAGCTTGACCATGATGCCGGGGTCGAGAAAAGACACAGTGACGCCGCCATCAGTTTCTTCACGCACCACCACATTGCAAGGCAGCAGCATCCCTACATCGGCCTCGGCGCTGATCGCTTGATGCGCCAATGGCGGGTTGCACGCACCCAGAATACGATAAGGTTTGCCATCCACATTCAGCTTGGCTTTCATGGTGGCCTGCACGTCGATATCGGTCAGCACGCCAAAGCCTTCGGTTTTCAGCGCCGCCGTCACCTTGTCGATCGCATCGGCAAAACCACCGCCCAATTTCACTTCAAAACCATAGTCGCTCATTCTTCAACTCCTTGGAAAACACACGTAATTTTAACCCGGATAATCCAGCCATCCGTACCGCTCTTCGTAGCGTTCTTCAAGGAAACGCTGAATCAAACATCCTTGCCAGCGCCTTACGGAACAATCATGCGCACAGCGCGATAATGATCATGGTAGAGCGCCAGCTCGTCATTGGATGCAAACTGCCAGCCGTCATCGTGGCCAAAGGCAATGTCGTTTTCGGGCTTGATCTCGATCTGGAAACGCCGGGCAGTCGAAAGCGTGGGATTACGCGCTGTCAGCAACAGGGTCAGATGCTGGCTCGAGGTGTTCTCGATGACGGCCACCAGGCCGATACCCAAATACGATTTGCGAAACGTGATTTTGACCGGCATGGGCGGCTTGTTGCTGTCGATTTGTGCGGGATCGACTATCTTCTCTGCAAACGCGTGAGAAAGCCGCTGGATTTCGCGCTCAAATTCAGCCATGCGGGCACGGCTCTCAGCCAGATACTGTTCAGCGCGCAGTTTGGCCGCGCGCTCCTTGTCGCGCTGCAATTTCATGTCCTGCAACTCGTAGCTGAGCATGAATGCCATTAACACTGCGCCCGCAGCCAGCATCAGCAACAACACGTTGGCGCCCAGCGAGAGCCAGAACCACTTGCGCGGAACAATTGATGCCGGATTGGGTTCAAGCTCTGGCACGGCTTCAGCCTCGGGGTGTGTTTTGCACAATCAGCCGGTATTGCGCATACCCGCTGCAATGGCGTTGATCGAGCGCATCATGGGCATACTCCACTTTTCCTGCTCATTTTCATCCTTGGCCGCGCGCGTGCGGCTGATCAGCCGTACCTGGATATGGTTGAGCGGGTCAAGATAGGGCTTGCGACGTGACAGCGACAAAGCCAGCTCTGGAGTCTCTTCCATCGGGTTTTTCAGCCCGGCCACACCCAATACGCCATGCAGGGTCTGGTTGAATTCGTCGGCAATCACGCGATACACGGCTTTGGCTTCAGCCGATTCGGCAAGTTCGGCATACTCGGCGGCAATTTCCATATCGGCCTTGGTCAGCGCCATTTGCACATTGGAAAACAGTGCGCGGAAGAACGGCCATTCGCGGTACATTTCCTGGAGCAGCGCCAGATTGGCCGGGGTTTCTGCGCACAATGCGTCGATGGCAGAGCCGATGCCGTACCAGGCCGGCAAGGTGTGGCGCGACTGCGCCCAGCCAAACACCCAGGGAATGGCGCGCACCGAACTCATGGAACGGTCGGATTTTTTTCGGTGCGAAGGACGCGAGCCGATGTTCATCAGGCCGATTTCGCGTACCGGCGTGGCTTCATAGAAGTAATCGAGGAAGCCCGGAGTGGATTCAGTCAGTTTTCGGTATGCCGCTTCGCCCGCTTCGGCCAATTTCGCCATCATCTCCGGATAACGCGCATCGGTCTGACGCGGCGCGCCGAGCAGGCCGCAACTGGCCTTGATCAAGCCGGTGGCACCCATGCCGATTTCGTAGGCGGCAGTCTCCGGATTGCTGTAGCGGTAGTAAAGCATTTCGCCCTGCTCGGTAAACTTGATCTGGCCTGCCACCGTGCCTGGCGGCTGGGAAAGAATCGCCTCGTGGGTTGGGCCGCCGCCACGACCTACCGTGCCGCCGCGACCATGGAACAGCCGACACTCAATGCCGTACTGACTGGCAATGCCAATAATGGAAAGCTGGGCGCGATACAGGTTCCACTGCGAGGCGAGGATGCCGCCGTCTTTGCAAGAATCGGAATAGCCCAGCATGACTTCCTGCATATTGCCGGATGCGGCCAGCAGTTTGCGATACACCTCGTTGGAGAACAAGGTTTGCAACACTGCTTCGCTGTGTTGCAAGTCTTCCACCGTTTCAAACAGGGGCGACACCGTGAGATGGCAAACCCAGCCTTTTGTCGTCGGGCTAACCAGCCCGGTGAGCCGACCCAGGAACATCACTTCCATCACATGCGAAGCGGTGTGCGTCATCGAAATCACATACGCGCCAAACGCCTCGGCGCCCACTTCGGCACGCAAGCGCGCCACGCGCCGGAATACATCCAGGGTTTGCGCTGCCTGTTCGGACAGCACCAGGTCGCTGACGTAAAGCTTGCCCGGCTCGGCGATCCATTTTGAAAGTTCGGCCAGGCGGGTGACTTCATCGGCCTTGAGGTAATCCAGATCGGGATTGAGCTGGCGCATCAATTCGCCCACCGTCATGGTATGCACGGTTGACTCCTGGCGGATGTCAAGTTGCAGCAGATGAAAGCCAAAGCTCTCAACCAGACGGATCAGGTCTTGCAAGCGCGATTCAGCCACCACGCGGTCGCCATGGCTGATGAGCGCATCACGGATGAGATAAAGGTCTTCCAGCAAGTCGCGCACGGAAGCATAAGCCAGCTCAGAGGCTTCCCCGTCCTCGCCCTTTAGCCTTGCCCGCACATCGGCAAGATTGGCCTCCAGTCTTGCCACCATCAAAGCGATTCTTCTGCGGTAGGGTTCACGGATATATTGCTGCGCCGCCGTGCCCCTGAACACCTTGCCGCCAAAACGCGTTTCATCCAGCGCCAGTTTTGCCCCGAACAGTACGGGCAGTTTGCACCACCTCAAACTATGGGTCAGGGTGGCGCGCAGATTGTCCAGGCGCTTGATGTATTCCACCAACACCAGTTCCATTTGCGTATAAACAGTCCATTCTGTGACTTCCGGCGTGACAAACGGGTTGCCGTCGCGGTCGCCGCCAATCCACGAACCGAATTTGATAAAACTGGGCACGTTCAGGGCAAGTGCGCCATTGGGTTTTTCGCCGTAATGTTTTTGCACAGCCTTTTCAAAAAACCGATAGGCTTTGGGCACGGCATCCAGCAGGCTGTTGCGCATGTAATACAGCCCGGTGCGAACCTCGTCCTGCACTTCCGGTTTGTGCGTGCGTAACTCGTCAGTGCGCCACAGGATACGGATTTCGGCATCCAGTTCCAGCGCAAGGTCTTCTTTCTCGCGCTCGCCCAGCAGGGGGTCATACAGACGGTCACACAGCAAAAACACCCGGCGCAAGCCTTCCATTACAGTGCGGCGGCGGGCTTCGGTCGGGTGCGCGGTAAACACCGGGGTAAACTGCAAGCGATCCACCAAGCCTTGCAGGGTTTCGGCACTAATGCCATGCGCTTTCAGCTCGCCCAGCGTGCGGTCGAAAGAACCCGTCCACAAGCCCTGCCCCATCGCCAATTGGCGACGCCGATTGCGGTGAGCATGTGCTTCTTCGGAAATATTCACCAGACTGAAGTAAGTCGAAAACCCCCGGATCACCTGCTCCAGCTGATCAGCAGGCATGGCCTCGACCTGCCGCATCAGCTCCGCCCGCATGTCGGCGCTGTCCCTTTGTTGCATTTCAACAAAGCCTTGGCGCAGGGTTTCCACCGCTTCAAACACTGGCTTGCCCGCAATTTCTTGCAGCACACGCCCGAGCAGCGTACCCAGCAGTTTCACCTGCGCGCGCAGGTGGTCATCGGTAAGGAGCGAAACAGCAGCGTTCATATCAAGGTGTTCCAGGAAGCAAAGCCAGTGACAAAGCCTTGTATTTTCTCATTTTTTAACGGCTTAGCCCAACACTTTCAGCCCACACTTTCAGCCCACCCACTTGCGCGCATTACGGAACATGCGCATCCACGGACCATCCTCGCCCGCATAATCAGAAGGCTTCCACGACAGTTGCGCGGCGCGGAAGACGCGCTCCGGATGCGGCATCATGATGGTAAAGCGCCCGTCCGCCGTGGTGTACCCGGTAGCGCCGCCCGCTGATCCATTGGGGTTGAGCGGATAGGTTTCCGTCGGCTGGCCGCGATGATCGACGTAGCGTAGCGCCAGCTTTGCCTGCGCCGCGTGTGCCGCATCACGGAACACGGTGCGCCCCTCGCCGTGCGCCACGGCAATCGGCATTTTCGACCCGGCCATGCCGTCAAGGAAAATCGACGGCGAATCCAGCACTTCCACCATCACGAATCGTGCCTCGAACTGCTCAGACAGGTTGCGGCGGAATTGCGGCCAGACCTCTGCGCCGGGAATCAGATCATGCAAATGGCTCATCATCTGGCAACCGTTGCACACGCCCAGGGCGAAACTGTCAGACCGGTGGAAGAATGCCGAAAATTCATCACGCGCACGCGGATTGAACAGGATGGACTTGGCCCAGCCGCCGCCCGCGCCCAGCACGTCGCCGTAGCTGAAGCCGCCGCAGGCGACCAGCCCCTTGAAATCCTTGAGCGAAACACGCCCGGCAAGAATGTCGCTCATGTGCACATCGACGCATTCAAACCCGGCCAGGTGGAAAGCTGCCGCCATTTCTACCTGACCATTCACGCCCTGCTCGCGCAATACCGCCATGCGCGGTCGCGCGCCGCAGGCGATATCCGGCTTGCCGGTTTTGATGGCTGGCGCAGCCACATTGTCATTGGCGTCATAAGTCAGCGCGATTTGCAGGCCGCTGTCGGCGGCATCGCGGCAACGGGCAAACTCCGCGTCGGCGCAGGCCGGGTTGTCGCGCAGTCGGGCAATCTGGTGCGAGGTTTCCCACCAGGCCGACAACAAATCTGCCCGCGCTTCGTCCAGCACCGTATCGCGGCCAACATAGAAACGGATGCGGTCATCATCCGCCAGCGTGCCAATCTCTGTGGCAGGCAGACCGGCATTCGCCAGCACCGCCATCACGCTTGCCAGGTGTTCCGCGCGAATTTGCAGCACTGCGCCGCATTCCTCGTTAAACAGTTGCGCCAGCGCATCGCCTGCGGACAAGTTGATCTTTACGCCAGTTTTTCCGGCAAAGGCCATTTCCGCCACGGTAGCGAACAGCCCGCCATCCGAACGGTCGTGATACGCCAGCACCCAGCCGCTTTCGATAAAACTCTGTAGCGCGTTGAAAAACCCACTGAGCTTTGCCGCTTCCGGCGCGTCGGGTGCGTCGTTGCCCACCTGGTCATGCACCTGCGCCAGACTGGATGCGCCGAGCCGGTTCTTGCCAAAGCCCAGATCCACCAGAATCAGCCGCGTGTCGCCGCAATCCGTGCGCAGTTGCGGCGTAAGGTGCTTGCGCACATCCGGTGTTTGCGCAAAGGCCGACACCACCAGCGAGATCGGTGCAGTGACGGATTTCTTCGCGGCATCACTTCCAGCGCCTTCCTGCCACACGGTTTTCATGGACATGGAGTCCTTGCCCACCGGGATGCTCAAGCCCAGTTGCTGGCAGTAATCCGACACGGCCTGCACGGTATCAAACAGGCGCGCGTCTTCGCCAGTGTGGCCAGCAGGCGCCATCCAGTTGGCGGAGAGTTTGATGTCTTCGAGGCTTTCCACCCGCGCGGCAAACAGGTTCATCAAGGATTCGGCCACCGCCATGCGCCCGGAAGCCGGCGCGTCAATCAGCGCCAATGTCGCCTTTTCGCCCATGGCCATCACTTCACCGCGATGGGTGGTGTAGCCCAGCGCGGTGACGGCGCAATCCGCCACCGGCATTTGCCACGGCCCCACGCACTGGTCGCGCACGGTAAAGCCGCCCACGCTGCGGTCGCCGATGGAAATCAGGAACATCTTGGAGGCCACGCCCGGCAGACGCAATACACGGTACGCGGCCTCTTTGATGTCGATGCCGGTGGTATCCAGCGATGGCAAAACGGGCGCAACATGTGCCACCGTGCGCGTCATTTTTGGCGGCTTGCCCAACAGCACATCCAGCGGCATATCCACCGGAAAGTTCTGGAAATGCTCGTCGGCAACCTTCAACTGCATGTCCTTGGTGGCCTGGCCGACGACAGCAAACGGGCAACGTTCGCGTTCGCAAATGGCGCGGAACTCGCCGATGCGGTCATACGGAATGGCGAGCACATAACGCTCCTGCGCCTCGTTGCACCAGATTTCCTTGGGCGACATGCCGGATTCTTCCGACGGCACGGCGCGCAACTCGAACACGCCGCCCTTGCCGCCGCCATGCACCAGTTCGGGGAAGGCATTGGACAAGCCGCCCGCGCCCACGTCGTGAATGGAGACGATGGGATTGTTGCTGCCCATTTGCCAGCAACGGTCGATGACTTCTTGTGCCCTTCTTTGAATTTCCGGGTTGCCGCGCTGCACCGAATCAAAATCCAGATTGGCCGCATTCGCGCCAGTCGCCATGCTCGACGCCGCGCCACCGCCCAGGCCGATTAACATGCCGGGGCCGCCCAGTTGAATCAGCAGCGCGCCTTCGGGCAGCGGGTTTTTCAGCACATGGTCTTCGCGGATATTGCCCACGCCACCCGCCAGCATGATGGGCTTGTGGTAGCCGCGCCGCTCGCCGTTGACCCAGGTTTCCAGCGTGCGGAAATACCCGGTTAAATTAGGCCGGCCAAATTCATTGTTGAATGCCGCCGCGCCGATGGGGCCTTCCAGCATGATGGTCAGCGGCGACACGATGCGGTCGGGGCGACCGTAATCCAGCGACTCCCATGCTTGCGTCGCGCCGGGAATGCGCAGATTGGATACCGAGAATCCACTCAATCCAGCCTTGGGCTTGGAACCGCGCCCGGTTGCGCCCTCGTCGCGAATCTCGCCGCCGCTGCCGGTGGCCGCCCCGGGGAAAGGTGAAATCGCCGTCGGGTGGTTGTGCGTCTCCACCTTCATCAGGATGTGCGTCGGCTCGGTATTGAAGTCGTATCGTCCGCCTGCGCCCGGATAAAAACGCTCGATCTCGGCGCCCTGCATCACTGCCGCATTGTCTTCATACGCCGACAGCGTGCCCTGCGGCGTTTTGGCATGGGTGTCGCGGATCATGCGGAACAGGCTCTTGTCCCGCGCTCCGCCATCAATCACCCAGTTGGCGTTAAAAATCTTGTGCCGGCAATGCTCGGAGTTGGCCTGTGCAAACATCATCAGCTCCACGTCAGTGGGATTGCGTCCCAGGCGCGTGAAGTTTTCCAGCAGGTAGTCGACTTCATCTTCCGACAACGCCAGTCCCAGACGGGAGTTGGCGGCAACCAGCGCAGCACGTCCGCCCGCCCGCATGTCCACGCTTTCCAGTTCACGCGGTGGCACATGTGCGAACAAGCCCTTGGCCTCATCCAGTGACGTCAGAACAACTTCCGTCATGCGGTCGTGGATCAAGGGCAGCAGCGCCGCTTCATCAGCTGCGTTTTCAAACTGGAACGCAATACCGCGCTCGATGCGGCGCACCTTGCCCAGTCCGCAGTTATGCAGAATGTCCGTCGCCTTGCTCGACCACGGCGACACCGTGCCAAAGCGCGGCGTCACCAAAAACAGCTTCGCCGCCTGCATTTCAGGCAAGCCGCTTTCCGCCGCATCGGCATAATCCAGCGCCGCCTCCAACACCGCCTGCTCGTCCGCTCTCAAGGGCGCGTCCAGCTCCACAAAATGCCAGTACTGCGTCACGATCCCGCCCGGCGTGAGCCCAGCAGCCTCGGCCTGCGCACGGATTTTCTCGATACGAAAAGAAGACAGGGCTGCGCCGCCGGGCAGAGAAAGAATGAAAGGCTGAGCGTGTGACATGGAGCCGTAAAAACGCGGAAAAACGCTATTTTACCTGACAGTTCCGCCTGCTTCTCCCTCGCCAACTACTACATGCTGGCGCTGATGACCGCCGACTTGTGGGCGTTGGGCTTTTCAGCCCAAGCCAGGCAGGCTGCCCAATTTCAGGAATTCAACCAGACGGATGACGATGGAGATTTACCTGCGCGGATGAACATGCCGCTTGCGCCATGCATCAAGACAGTCCAGCCCGCAAAAATGGGCAATGTAATCCTTGCCTTCTTCGCGTATGGCATCGCTGGCGGGGAGATCCATCAGGCAAAAATCGCAGGTCAGCACGGTGCATTCGTGGTCGTGCTCGCACGCCAGCACCGGTGCGCCGGACGGGGTCAGCTTGGGATTGCTTTCCATGCAGCCTCCTTTGCGGGACGGGTGTCCGTCCCATTGGCTATGCCAGGTAAACGCTGATTTATTCGCTGCCGCGAAACATCAGCAGAAAATTTTCCCGGCGCTTGCCCGGGAAAATTTGCGCCTACAATGACTTGTGTCATTGAGCGACAAGCCACTTTGTGGCTTGCAAGGGAAATGCTGATTTAATCAACATTTCCCTTGCAGTGTAGACAAGAAAGCCTGAGATGGAATTTCCGCTGCTCCCTCCCCGCCCGCAAGACAGCCACAAGGCCATGTTTGGCCGCGTCGGTATTATCGGCGGCGCGCCGGGCATGGTGGGGGCGGCGCTGCTAGCCGGGCGGGCGGCGCTGAAATGCGGCGCAGGGCTGGTGACGCTGGGTGTGCTTGACGATGCGGTGCATATGGATTTTGCCTGCCCGGAGTTGATGTTTGCGCCGCCCCAACGGCTGGCGGCGGACGCCAGTCTGACTGTGCTGGCAATCGGGCCGGGGCTGGGGCAGTCGCGGCTGGCATTTGAACTGCTGGAAAGCGCCATGCGCCTGCCCGTTCCTTTGGTGATCGATGCGGATGGCCTGAACTGCCTGTCTCAACGCGAAGATCTGGCGCAGGCCTGCGCCAGGCGGATCGCGCCTACCCTGCTGACGCCGCACGCCGGTGAAGCGGCGCGGTTGCTGAAATCCAGCGTTGGTGAAGTTCACGCCAGGCGCGAGCAGGCGGCGCGGGAATTGGCGGTGCGATTCAACGCGCTGGTGGTGTTAAAGGGAATGCGTTCGGTATTGGCGCACCCGGATGGCACAAGCGCCATCAATGAAACCGGCAACCCCGCCCTCTCAGCGCCTGGCATGGGCGATGTGCTGACCGGTATGCTGGCGGCGTTTTGCGCGCGGCTGGAACCGTGGGAGGCTTTACGGCGTTCAGTCTGGCTGCATGGCCAGGCGGCGGATGATGCGGTAGAAAGCGGCGTGGGGTCAGAAGGACTGACCGCAACAGAACTGATTAACCTTGCGCGCGCGTGGCTTAACCGCGCCTGACTACTTGCCTTTGGTTTCGTTGAGAAACCCGCTCACGGCATTGACCATGTCACGTTCCATGCCGGTAAAGAAGTGGTCTGCACCGGGCATCACCTGCTGGCGGGAGCCTGTTTTGCCTTTGAGCGAGGCGGCGCGGCGTGGCGCGTTTTTCAGCACCTCGGGCAAATCTTTTTCGCCATACAGATCCAGCACCGCCAAATTCAGACCGCCCAGGTTTTCTGCTGGTGACATGCCCAGGCTGACCCACTTGTCGATCCTGGTTTCAGGTCTGGCCGCAAGATAACTATAAACCATGACCGACCCCAGGCTGTGCGAGACGATGGCAATGCGGGTATAGCCCTTGGCGCTGAGAAAGGCCGCCGACTGTTTCAGACGCTCACGCGCCTCTGGCAGCTCGGGCAGATAATCCTTGCTTTTGGCTTCGTTGGCCAGTACCGGCATCTGGACGGATAGCGTGGTCATGCCCCTGTCAACAAGGTCGCTGCGCAACACCCCAATCAAGCCCCAATCGGGATGGACACCAATGCCATGCACGACAATGACTGCGCGTTTAGCTCCGGCGGCTGGCGTGTACAGAGTCAGAAACTCGTGCCCATTGGCCTGTTTCAGATAAACCGGGTCGCCGACCACGACACCAGGCACAATTTCATCCGCCCATTTCTTTTCGCGCACATAGTCAGCAGCCTGCGCCATGGCAAACAACTGAGGCACTGCCAGCAACAGCAAAATCAGTTTGTTCATGTTACGCTCCGTCAGTCAGTCGCTTTCATACTAGCAAAAACGGTTCTTGAGATAGGCCGAGAATACACCGCTCACTTCCGGATGCTTCATCGCATACTCCACCGTGGCCTGCAAATAGCCGAACTTGCTACCACAGTCGTAACGCACACCATCGAATGCGTAAGCCAGCACCTGCTGTTCCTGCAGCAATGCGGCTATGGCGTCGGTTAGTTGCAGTTCGCCGCCCGCACCGGGCTTGAGGTGTTCGATGTGATGGAAAATGCGCGGCGTGAGAATGTAGCGCCCCACCACTCCAAGCGTAGAAGGCGCGACATCGGGCTGGGGTTTTTCGACAATGGCATTCACGCGCGACACGCGTTCGGCCATATTGGTGGCATCGACAATGCCATAAGAAGCGGTTTCCTCACGCGCCACATTTTGCACGCCCAGAATCGAGCTTTGGTAATAGGCATACAAATCCGTCATCTGCCTCATCACTGGCGGTGCGCCATCCACCAGATCGTCGGCCAGCAGCACAGCAAAAGGCTCGTTGCCAACAATGGGTTTGGCGCACAACACGGCATGACCCAGCCCCAGGGCCTCGGCCTGGCGCACAAACATGAAGTTCACGCCGGGCGGACGGATGGATTGCACCAGTTCCAGCACGCGATATTTATTGCGCGCTTCCAGTTCGGTTTCCAGCTCGTAGGCTTTGTCGAAATGATCCTCGACCGTGCGCTTAGTGCGGCTGCTGATGAAGATGATATCGGTGATGCCAGCCTCGATGGCCTCTTCTACCGCGTACTGAATCAGCGGCTTGTCCACGATGGGCAGCATTTCCTTGGGACTGGCCTTGGTGGCGGGCAGGAAACGCGTGCCGAGACCGGCGACGGGGAACACGGCTTTACGTACTTTTTGCATTTTTATACTCTCAATTTTTACAAAGAGGACTTGAGGACAAGAGAAATACTCCGGTCAGGTTTACTCTTGTCCTCAAGTCCTCTTTGTTCAAAAAAAATTCGTGTTTATCCTACAGATCCAGTTCACCCTGCGCATCTGGAACCAGCAATTTCAGCAACCCATCTTCGCCCAGTATGGTAACACCCAATTCCTGCGCCTTGGCGAGTTTGCTGCCCGCTTCTGCACCCGCCACAACGTAATCGGTTTTTTTCGACACCGAGCCTGCCACCTTGCCGCCGACCCCCTCGATTTTTTCCTTGGCCTGTTCGCGGCTCAAAGTGGGCAAGGTGCCGGTGAGGACAAAGGTTTTTCCGGTCAGTACGCCAACGACTTTTTTCTGGGGCGCGGATTCCTGCCAGGATACGCCAGCGGCACGGAGTTGTTCGACGACTTCGCGGTTATGCGGCTCGGCAAAAAACTGCACGATGCTCTGCGCCACGATGGGACCGACATCTTCGACCTCCAGCAACGCAGTTTCGTCCGCGTTCATCAGCGTATCCAGGCTGCCAAAATATCGCGCCAGATCCTTGGCGGTGGCTTCTCCCACATTACGGATACCGAGCGCAAAAATAAAACGCGCCAGCGTGGTCTGTTTGCTTGCCTGAATAGCGGCCAGCAAGTTGGACGCCGATTTTTCGGCCATGCGTTCAAGATTGGCCAGCTTGAGCAAGCCCAGTTTGTACAGATCCGCCGGGGTGTGGACGATGGCGTTGTCCACCAGTTGATCGACCAGCTTCTCGCCCAGGCCTTCAATGTCCATCGCACGCCGCGAAGCGAAATGCAGCAATGCCTGCTTGCGCTGCGCCGGACAGAACAAGCCGCCAGTGCAGCGCGCGATGGTTTCGCCTTCCAGCTTGGCGACATGCGATCCGCACACCGGGCAAGTCAGCGGCATGATGAATTCGCGCACGGTATCCGGTCTGCGATCCTGCATCACCGCGACCACTTCGGGAATGACATCGCCCGCGCGACGCACTGACACCCAATCGCCGATACGCACATCCTTGCGGCGCACTTCGACTTCATTATGCAGCGTGGCATTGGTCACCGTCACGCCGCCGACAAACACCGGAGCCAACCTTGCCACTGGCGTAATCGCACCGGTGCGCCCCACCTGCACGCCGATGTCCAGCACCTGGGTAATCTGTTCCTGTGCCGGATATTTGTGCGCCACCGCCCAGGACGGTTCGCGATTGCGGAAACCCAGTTCGTTTTGCAGCGCCAGGGAATTGACCTTGTACACCACGCCGTCAATATCGAATGGCAGGCTGTCGCGTTTGGCGGCGATGGCTTGGTGAAAAGCCACCAGCGCGTCTGCGCCCTTCCCTACAGTACGCTGCTTTGCAACCGGCAAGCCCAGTTCAGCCAGTGCATCGAGGATGCCGCTGTGGGTGGCAGGAATATTCCAGCCCCGGGTCTGGCCGATGCCATAGGCGAAGAAGGTCAGCGGGCGCTGCGCGGCCAGTTTCGAATCCAGCTGGCGGATGCTGCCCGCCGCACCGTTACGCGGATTGACCAGCGTGGGTTTGCCCTGTGCGCGCTGTTTTTCGTTGTAACGTTCGAAGTCGGCATGTTTCATCAGGGCTTCGCCGCGCACCTCAAGCACAGCCGGTGCGTTTTCTACAGCCAATTTGAGCGGAATGTTGCGAATGGTGCGCACATTGGCGGTCACGTCCTCGCCGGTTTCACCATCTCCGCGCGTGGCTGCCTGCACCAGCACGCCGTTTTCATAACGCAAGCTGAGCGCCAGGCCGTCAAATTTGAGTTCGGCAGCGTATTCGATGGGCGGGTCGGTATCGGAGAAGCCCAGTTTCTTGCGCACTTTTTGATCGAAGCTGGCAGCGCCTGCCGGTGTTGCATCCGATTCGGTTTCAATCGACAGCATGGGCACAACATGCTTGACTGGCGCAAACCCATCCAGCGCCTTGCCGCCCACTCTTTGCGTGGGCGAATCGGCAGTCAGCAGTTCCGGGTATTGCGCTTCCAGCGCCTGCAATTCACGAAACAGGCGGTCGTATTCGGCGTCCGGAATTTCCGGATCGTCGAGCACGTAGTAGCGATGGTTGTGGTAATTGAGCTGATCGCGCAACACGCTGGCGCGGCGCGCAATCTCGTCTGTCAACATCAGGAAAACAGCCGCAACGCCAGCCTGCCACCCGGCGGAATGCCGCGCGCTTCCATCTTGTCGTAAATCTGCGCGAGCTGCGTGCGGATTTTCTCAATACCGGAATCGGTGAGCGGACGCATGTTGTCATCCACCAGCAGGCCGCCCGATTCATGCCCAAGCTTGCGCCCGAGCGCCACCATGGTATCGAAAGTCTTGAGGCCATCCGGCACTCTGGGCACATCAAACAACAGTGTCATCGCCTTGATCTCCTGGTCGTCCGCAGGGTCAGCCGAGAAAGGAGACGCATCGCGTGTAGCCAGCGTGAACAGGGTTTCGTTGCGGCTATCCAGCAGGTGATAAGCCCCGTCGGCCTGAAGCTGCATCCCTTGCGCCACCGCCTCGTGACGGATTTTTACTGTTGGCAGTGTGGCGTTGCCTCGCGCAACGATGTTGAGTCCGATCAGCACATCCACGTCGGCGCAGAATTTATCCAGCGAAAGCGCCCGCGCCATGGCCTCGACCAGATCATCGCATTTGCTTTGCCAGCCGTTGGACAAGGCGGTTTCCTGCACCATATTGCACAGCGAGGACAACGCATCGCGTGATGCCGCGCCATTGCGATCAGCCAGCTGCATGGAGGCAGTGACTTCCAGATAACGTTTGTGGCTTTGCGGTTGCAGCACTTCCCATTCCAGCCCACCAAGCGGCAACGCGCGCCAGCGCACAGGCTTGCCCAGCGCGCGACAGCGGTTAAGCACTTCGGAAAACACCTCGGACGGGATGCCGTCCAGGCTTTTCAGCTGTGCGCGAAATTCAATCAGTTCATTGTGGGGAGGGTCTTGTACGGGGGCACTGGCAAACTGCGCCTGAGCCAGCTGAACTTGCACATGGTCTGGTTGCCCGGCAGACAGGCCGACAGCTTGTGCCGTGCTGGCGGTGGATGCGGACTGCGCAACCGGCTCCAGCGCGCTATCGTCCAATGCAGGCACAATTGGCTGCATGTCGGCCACCCCGGCATCATCCGTCAAGCCGTCATCTGCATGGAATGCTGGCTCGCGCGCGCCTTGTGCCGCATCCAGAACTGGCTCAAGCTCGTTGAACACTGGCTCATTCTGGTCTGACCAGGCGCGGTTCACTTGCACTTTGCCCGCATCCTCGTCCAGCAAGGCGTCACGATTGGGGCGCGCAAACCCCGCCTCGGTCTGTTTCCGGTATCTGCGCTCCTGCAAGCGGTTGTAGATCAGAATGCCAACCACCGCGATTATGCCGATGATCGCCAGCGCCACCTGCAATTCATTCATCGCTGCACCTGTTCAATCGTTGAATTTCCGGGCACTACCCGCACATAAACTTCATCCGGTTTGACCATGCCAAGCTCGCTTCTTGCGCGCTCTTCCAGCGCATCGTGCGCCTGCTGCAAGTCTTTGACTTCAGCGGAAAGGGTTTCGTTACGCACGCGCAGCTGGTCGTTCAACACCTGTTGCTTTTCCAGCATCCTGGCCTGGTTCCAGACCTTGAGCCAGCCGCCATCGCCCAGCCACAGAGGATATTGCAGCAGCACGATCAGCGCTATCAGCAGCGGCGTCAGCCAGCGCATTACTTGATCTGGTAAAACGCCTCACGACCAGGATAGCTGGCCATGCTGCCCAGTTCTTCCTCGATACGCAGCAGCTGGTTGTACTTGGCCATGCGGTCAGAACGCGACAGCGAGCCGGTTTTGATCTGCAAGGCGTTGGTCGCCACCGCCAGGTCGGCAATGGTGCTGTCTTCGGTTTCGCCGGAGCGGTGGGAAATCACCGAGGTGTAGCCCGCGCGCTTGGCGGTTTCAATGGCCTCGAAGGTCTCCGTCAGCGAACCGATCTGGTTAACCTTGATGAGGATGGAGTTGGCGATGTTCTTTTGGATGCCCTCGCGCAGGATTTTGGCGTTGGTGACAAACAGGTCGTCGCCAACGATCTGGATGTTCTTGCCCAGACGCTGGGTCAGCACCGCCCAGCCATCCCAGTCGCCTTCGGCCATGCCGTCTTCAATGCTGATGATGGGGTATTTGTCGCACCAGGCTGCCAGATAATCGACAAACTGCGCGGACGTCAGCTTCAGGCCTTCGGCCTCGATGTGATACAGGCCGTCCTTGTAGAACTCGCTGGAAGCGCAGTCCACGCCAATGGCAATGTCGGCGCCGGGCATGAAGCCGGCTTTTTCGATGGCTTCGACGATCAGCTTCAACGCTACTTCGTTGGATTCGAGGTTGGGCGCAAAGCCGCCTTCGTCGCCCACGGTGGTGGTCATGCCCTTGTCGTCCAGCAGCTTTTTCAGCGTATGGAACACTTCGGCGCCGTAGCGCAGGGCTTCGCGGAAGGATTTTGCGCCCACCGGGATGATCATGAATTCCTGCATGTCGATACTGTTGTTGGCATGCGCGCCGCCGTTGATGATGTTCATCATCGGCACCGGCAGCGCCATCTTGCCTGCGCCGCCCAGATAGCGGTACAGCGGCAGGCCGGACTCTTCGGCAGCGGCACGGGCAATCGCCATGCTCACGGCGAGAATGGCGTTGGCACCCAGACGCGATTTGTTTTCGGTACCGTCCAGCTCGATCATGGTTTGATCGAGGAAAGCCTGGTCTTCCACATCCAGACCCAGCAGGGCTTCGCAGATTTCGGTGTTGACGTGCTCAACGGCTTTCAGCACGCCCTTGCCCAGATAGCGCGACTTGTCGCCATCGCGCAGCTCAATCGCCTCACGGCTGCCTGTCGATGCGCCGCTCGGTACAGCCGCGCGACCCATCACGCCGGATTCCAGCAACACATCGGCCTCTACCGTGGGGTTGCCACGAGAGTCCAGAATTTCACGTCCAATTACATCAACAATCGCGCTCACAATTTTCCTTCAATTTTTTCAAATCAATTAACAGGGAGGTAAGAGAGGTAAAGGGAGGAAGTCCAGGTTTAACTCCCTTTCCTCCCTGAACCTCCCTGTCCAAGGTTTTCAATTTTTCATCAATTTGTTCTCAATAAACCCGCGCTGTTTCACCAGCACGTCAATCTCCTTCAACGTCTCCAGCATTTCCTGCATCAGCGGCAGTGGCCAGGCATTCGGACCATCCGACAACGCGCACGCAGGATTGGGGTGGGTTTCCGCAAACAGGCCGGAAATTCCGACTGCAACCGCTGCACGCGCCAGCACCGGCACGAACTCGCGCTGGCCGCCGGAAGATGTGCCCTGTCCGCCCGGCTGCTGCACCGAGTGGGTGGCGTCGAACACCACCGGGCAGCCGGTGTCGCGCATGATGGCAAGCCCACGCATGTCGGACACCAGGGTGTTGTAGCCAAAACTCACGCCGCGCTCGCACACCATGATCTGCTCGTTGCCGGTGGCCTTCGCCTTGTCCACCACGTTCTGCATATCCCAGGGTGCGAGGAACTGGCCTTTTTTGATATTGACCGGCTTGCCCGCGCGCGCCACGCTCTGGATGAAATTGGTCTGGCGGCACAGAAAGGCCGGGGTTTGCAGCACATCCACCACCGACGCAACTTCATTCATGGGTGTATCTTCGTGCACGTCGGTCAGCACCGGCACGCCGATTTTCTGCTTCACCTCGGACAGAATGCGCAAGCCCTCTTCCAGCCCCAATCCACGAAAAGACTTGGTGGAAGAACGGTTGGCCTTGTCGAACGAGGATTTGTAAATGAACGGTACACCCAGCGCCGCGCACATTTCCTTCAAAGCCCCGGCAGTATCCATCGCCAGTTGCTCGGATTCAATCACGCAAGGCCCGGCGATCAGGAATAAAGGTTTATCAAGCCCGGCTTCAAAATCACACAACTTCATTTTGTACGCTCCTTGTTGGCAATCGCTGCTTCTACAAAAGCCTTGAACAGCGGGTGGCCGGTACGCGGGTTACTGGTGAACTCGGGATGGAACTGGCAACCGACAAACCAGGGATGCACATCCTGCGGCAGTTCGACCATTTCGCACAAATCGGTGCCGGGCGCACGGCCCGCCACCACCAGACCCTTTTCTTCCAGCTTTGCCAGCAGGGTGTTGTTCACTTCATAACGATGGCGATGCCGCTCCATGATTTCCGGTTGACCATAGACCTGCCGCGCCAGCGATCCCTCTTTCAGCTTGCAAACCTGCCCGCCCAAACGCATGGTGCCGCCCAGATCAGACAGCGCACTGCGTTTTTCGATATTGCCTTCGCGGTCGAGCCATTCGGTAATCAATCCAACGACGGGGTGCTGCGTGTCGGGCTCAAACTCGGTGGAATGCGCGTCTGTCATGCCCGCCATGTCGCGGGCATATTCCACCACTGCCATTTGCATCCCCAGACAGATGCCCAGATACGGCACCTTGTTTTCGCGCGCGTAGCGGATGGCGGCAATCTTGCCTTCCACGCCGCGCTTGCCAAACCCGCCCGGCACCAAAATCGCATCCTTGTCTTTCAAGCAGTCAGTGCCATTGGTCTCGATGCCTTCCGAATCGATGTAATGAACATTGACCTTGCTGCGCGTGTGCATGCCAGCATGAATCATGGCTTCGGACAGCGATTTGTAGGACTCGATGAGATCCACGTACTTGCCGACAAAGGCGATGTTGACCTCGCGTTCGGGGTGCTCCAGCGCATCGACCAGCTTGTTCCACACGCTCAAATCCGCCGCGCGGGCGAGGATGCCCAACTTGTGACAAACAATTTCATCCAGCATCTGCTCATGCAGCATGGCGGGAATTTTGTAAATCGAATCGGCATCGCGCACTTCGATAACCGCCTCTGGCCGCACATTGGTAAACAAGGCAATCTTGCGGCGCTCATCTTTGGGAATCTCGCGGTCGGCACGGCACAGCAACACATCGGGCTGAATACCGATCTCGCGCAACTCCTTCACGCTGTGCTGGGTAGGTTTGGTCTTCAACTCGCCCGCCGTGGCAATGTAGGGCAGCAGAGTCAGATGGATGTAGCAGGTGCTTTCAACCCCGCCTTCAAAGCCCATCTGGCGGATGGCCTCCAGAAACGGCAGGGATTCGATGTCGCCCACCGTGCCGCCGATTTCCACCAGCGCCACATCGGCATCACCCGCGCCAGCGCGGATGTGCGCCTTGATTTCGTCGGTGATATGCGGAATGACCTGCACCGTACCGCCCAAATAGTCGCCGCGCCGTTCACGGTCAATCACGGTCTTGTAGATTTGCCCGGTGGTGAAGTTGTTGCGCTTGCCCATCTTGGCGCTGGAAAAGCGTTCGTAGTGACCCAGATCGAGGTCGGTTTCCGCACCGTCTTCAGTCACGAATACCTCGCCGTGCTGAAACGGGCTCATCGTGCCAGGATCGACATTAATGTAGGGATCGAGCTTTAACAGGGTGACTTTGAGGCCGCGCGATTCGAGAATCGCGGCGAGAGATGCAGAGGCGATGCCTTTACCCAGGGAAGACACCACCCCGCCGGTGACAAAAACAAACTTGGTCATGTCCGTAAGCGGTGCTGGTAATGCTGAATTCTACACTTAAACACCCGACAGCCCCAACCCGGCCAGCCCAATTCAATGAAAGTCGCTTTACGATCAATATGTTACGCCATGCCAGCAAGTCGTTTCCATGTTGCCACCACGGTATCCGGATTCAGCGATAGCGACTCAATCCCCTGCTCCACCAGCCACTCGGCAAAATCGGGGTGATCACTTGGCCCCTGGCCGCAGATGCCGATGTATTTACCCTGTCGTTTGCAAATCGCGATCACTTCACTCAACAGTTTCTTCACCGCCGGATTGCGTTCGTCAAAGCTGCCTGCAACCAGTGCAGAGTCGCGATCCACACCCAAGGTAAGCTGGGTCAGGTCGTTGCTGCCGATGGAGAAGCCGTCGAACAGTTTGAGGAACTCCTCGGCCAATAAAACATTGGAGGGAATTTCGCACATCATGATGAGGCGAAGGTCGTCCTGCCCGCGCTTGAGATTGTTTTCTGCCAGCTGGTTTACCACGCCCTGCGCTTCTTCCAGCGTGCGCACGAAGGGAATCATGATTTCCACGTTGGTGAGTCCCATGTCGTTACGCACTTTTTTCAGGGCGCGGCATTCCAGTTGAAACGCCGGGCGAAAGCTTTCGGAAACATAACGCGCTGCACCGCGAAAGCCGATCATGGGGTTTTCTTCCACCGGTTCAAAATCCTTGCCACCTAATAAATGGGCATACTCGTTGGACTTGAAGTCGGACATGCGCACGATGACGGGTTTGGGCCAGAAGGATGCCGCGATGGTGGCAACACCTTCGGCGAGCTTGTCGACATAGAAGTCAACGGGGGTGGGGTAGCCTGCGGATTTGGCGAGGATTTGCGATTGCAGTTCATCCGACATTTCTCCCTCACCCCTGCCCCTCTCCCGCTGGGAGAGGGGTTCTGAAACGGCCAGCGCCGCCAGTGGATGCATGCCGATCTGGTTGTTGATGACGAATTCGATGCGCGCCAGACCCACGCCATGATTGGGAATCTGCGCAAACTCAAAGGCGCGCTCCGGACTGGCCACGTTCATCATGATCTTGACCGGTGGCTCGGGCAATTTCTGCAAGGTCTCCTCGACGCGCTCGTAGTCCAACTGTCCGGCATAGACCTTGCCGGTGTCGCCTTCTGCACATGAAACCGTCACCAGCGCATCTTCCTTGAGCACTTGTGTGGCATTGCCGGTGCCGACCACAGCGGGGATGCCCAGTTCGCGGGCGACAATCGCAGCGTGACAGGTGCGCCCGCCGCGATTGGTGACGATGGCGGCGGCGCGTTTCATCACCGGCTCCCAGTCCGGGTCGGTCATGTCGGCCACCAGCACATCGCCCTGCTGCACCCGATCCATGTCTTTGGGGTTGTTGACTACGCAGACCTTTCCCGCGCCGATTTTCTGCCCGATGGCGCGACCGGTGATGAGTATGTCGCCGCTGTCCTTGAGGATGAATTTTTCCTGCACGCTGCTTGCGCGCGCCTTCACGGTTTCTGGCCGCGCCTGCACGATGAACAGCTCACCGGTTTCGCCATCCTTGGCCCATTCAATATCCATCGGGCGCTGATAATGTTTTTCAATCGTTATCGACATCTCCGCCAGCGCCCTGACTTCTTCATCGGAGATGGAAAATTTATTTCTGCCGGCAGCGTGCGTGTCCAGCTGCAGGGTTCCCTTGTCGCCATACACCATCTTGATGGCCTTGCTGCCCAGGGCTTTCGAGATCAGCGCCCGCGTGGGTTTGTGCACGTAGAACTCGTCCGGGTTGACCGCGCCCTGCACCACCAGCTCGCCCAGACCATAGCTGGACGTGACAAACACCACATCACGAAAACCTGACTCGGTATCCAGCGTGAAAATGACGCCGGAGGCAGCGAGGTCGGAACGCACCATGCGCTGGACGCCTGCCGAGAGCGCAACCTGCGCGTGGTCAAAGCCGTGGTGCACGCGATAGGTAATGGCGCGGTCGTTATAGAGCGAGGCAAAGACCTTTTTCACATGTGCGACGACGGCATCGACCCCGCGCACGTTGAGATAGGTTTCCTGCTGTCCGGCAAACGAGGCGTCTGGCAAATCCTCTGCCGTGGCCGAAGAACGCACAGCTACGGAAGGCAAATCGCCCATGGCTGCATAGGCTTCGCGAATGCCCTGCTCCAGCCGTTCGGGCAGAGAGGCGTTTTCAACCCAGTTGCGGATATCACGCCCGGCTTCCTGCAAGGCGGCCACATTATTGATATCCAGACCCGCCAGTCGCGCGTTGATCTTTTCGCGCAGGCTATTTTCATCCAGCGTGTCCCAGAACGCTTGCGCGGTGGTGGCAAAACCGCCCGGCACTTTTACGCCAAGCTCCGCCAGCGCGCCGATCATTTCACCCAGCGAGGCATTCTTGCCGCCCACAACAGGAACGTCCGCCATCGACAATTTTTCAAATGGCAGGATATAGTCAGGATATGACATCGCGGAATCTCATGAAAACGCTCAACATATTTTTCGTTTCTGATCACACAGGCCTGACCGCTGAAGCAGTTGGTGTCAGCCTGCTCTCGCAGTTTAGTGGGCTGGATTGGAAAACGCGAACCGTGCCGTTTATTGACACGACGGACAAGGCCGCCAGCCTGGCAGATCAACTACACCAGTCCCAGCCGGCGCTTGTCATTTCCACGCTGGCAGACGCCCGCCTGCGGGAAACATTGAAGGCCAGCGGGTTGATGGTGCTGGATGTATTTGAGCATATGCTGCCGTCGCTGTCCGCGCAACTTGAAAGCGAACCTACCGCTGCGCATGGCCAAACCCATGGCATGGACACCGGCTACGATGCACGCATTGATGCGGTCAATTTTTCCCTTGCCGCGGACGACGGACAAAAACCGGAACGCATGGATGAGGCCGACCTGATACTGCTTGGTGTGTCGCGCGCGGGAAAAACACCAGTTTCCCTCTATCTCGCCATGCAATATGGCGTGCGCGCGGCGAATTACCCGCTGACCGAAGAAGACCTGGCGCGAGAAAAACTGCCGGATTTTCTGCTGCGCAACCTGCCGCGCGTGCGCGGGCTGACACTTACTGCCGAGCGCCTCGCCAGCATCCGCCAGGCACGCTACCCCGGCAGCCGGTATGCGGAACTGGAAACCTGCCGCAGCGAAATTGCCGCTGCCGAAAAACTGTTTCTACAGTATGGCATTCCAGTCATGGACAGCACCCGGATGTCGGTGGAGGAGATTGCGGCGCGGCTGAGGAGTTTGTAGTAATTGGGAAAACGAATGCACTCAAAACCAGCTCCCTCCCCTCTTGCAGGGGAGGGATGGGGTGGGGTAAAACACCGACCCAACCCCGACTTACCCCCTCCCAACCTCCCCCGGCAAGCGGGGGAGGAGCTGAAGTCCCAGCATGTCACGCGCCACCGCTTCCGCAAGCTCGATGCCGTCCACGGCAGCAGAAAGAATCCCCCCCGCATAACCTGCCCCTTCGCCGCCGGGGTACAGGCCTTTGGTGTTCAGGCTCTGGTAATGATTATTTCGGGTAATGCGCACGGGTGAGGACGTGCGCGTTTCCACACCTGTCAGCACCGCATCGTGCATGTCGAAACCTTGAATCTGTTTGCCAAATTCCGGTAGCGCTTCACGAATGGCGTCGATAGCGTAATCCGGCAGCACCTGCGTCAAGTCAGTCAGATGCACGCCCGGCTTGTAGGACGGCTCGACGCTGCCGAGCTCTTTCGACGGCACGCCCGCGACAAAATCGCCCACCAGTTGCCCCGGCGCCTGGTAGTTTCTTCCACCCAGTTCAAACGCACGCGATTCCAGCTCACGTTGCAGCTCAATGCCGCCCAGAATGTTCTCCGGCCCGCCGGGGAAATCCTCCGGCGTAATGCCCACCACAATGCCCGCATTGGCGTTACGCTCGTTGCGCGAATACTGGCTCATACCGTTGGTGACGACGCGATTGGGCTCAGATGTGGCGGCCACCACCGTGCCGCCAGGGCACATACAAAAGCTGTACACCGAACGGCCATTCTTGGCGTGATGCACCAGCTTGTAATCCGCCGCGCCCAGGATGGGGTTGCCCGCGTTGGAGCCAAGCCGAGCCTTATCAATAAGTGATTGCGGGTGCTCGATGCGAAAGCCAACTGAAAACGCCTTGGGTTCCATGTACACGCCGCGCTGATGCAGCATCTCGAAGGTATCGCGCGCGCTGTGACCCAGCGCCAGCACAACATGCTGGCTAAAAATCTTCTCACCATCGGCAAGTTGTACGCCACGCACTTCGCCGTTATCGATCAATAAGTCCGTTACCCGCTGCTGAAAACGGATTTCACCGCCCAATGCCTCGATCTCGGCGCGCATGTTTTCAACCATGCTGACCAATCTGAACGTACCGATGTGCGGTTTGGAGACGTACAGAATTTCTTCCGGCGCACCTGCCTTCACAAACTCGGTCAACACCTTGCGTCCCAGAAAACGCGGATCCTTGATCTGGCTGTAGAGTTTGCCGTCCGAGAATGTGCCCGCGCCGCCTTCGCCGAACTGCACGTTGGATTCAGGATTGAGCGTGTTCTTGCGCCACAGTCCCCAGGTGTCTTTGGTTCTTTCCCTGACGGCCTTGCCACGCTCCAGCACGATGGGTCTGAAGCCCATTTGCGCCAGTACCAGTGCCGCAAAAATCCCGCACGGGCCAAAGCCGACGACGATTGGCCGCTCGGTCAGGTTCTCCGGCGCGTGACCAACGAAGTGATAGGACATGTCCGGCGCAGGTTTCAGGTTGCGGTCTTGGCGGAACTTTTTCAGCAAGACAGCTTCATTCGCCACCTTCACATCCACGGTATAAACCAGCAACAGCGCATTCTTCTTGCGAGCGTCATAGCCGCGCTTGAAGATGGACACCCCCAGCAGATCCTTGTCCGCCAGTTCCAGTTTTTTCAGGATCGCCGCACTCAGTGCTTCCGGCGCGTGATCCAGCGGGAGTTTGATTTCAGTCAGTCGTAGCATTGGTATTCAAATTCAGTCATTCACCACAGAGACACCGAGGCACGGAGAAAAATCCTTCCTGCATCACTTACTCGGTCTCTTCCATCAGTTTCAGAAACTCTCTTGTCTCTGTGCCTCTGTGGTTCAAATCAGTTTCTTGCAAGCTCACGTTGCCGTACCGCCTCAAACGCCGTCACCGCCAGCGCGGCAGCGGCATTAAGCGATTCGACCTTGCCCGGCATGGGAATACGCGCAACCACATCGCACGCGGCCATGGCCTCGGCCGTCAAGCCGGCACCTTCATTGCCAACCAGCAATGCAACCGGGCCACGCATGTCCTGTTCATAAATGGTTTCTTCATGGTTGAGCGCCAGCGCAATCTTGCGGCCAGAAAATTGCACCAGCCATTGCGGAATATCCACAGCCGTTTGCATCGGCAACACAAACTGCGCGCCCTGCCCGCCACGCAGCGCCTTGGACGACCACGAATCGTGACAGCCCCTGGACAACACTGCCATTGTTGCGCCTGCCGCCGCCCCCGTGCGCAGCATGGAGCCCAGATTTCCGGGATCCTGTATGTCTTCCAGCACCAGCACCAGCGGCACGCCTTCTACTGGCGGCAGATCCAGCCACGGCACTTCGGCCAGCACACCGGTAGGTGATTCGACCGGACTCAATTCGGCAAACAACGCATCCGAAAACCTGAAAACTTTGCAGTCCTTGCAACGACCCGCCAAGGGCTGCCAGCTTGCATCATTACATCCAGAGGAAACCACCAGCGTACGCGGATTACCGCCCGCATCCAGATACGCGGAGACCAGATGCTCGCCGTCCAGCAGCGCCATCTTCGCCTCGCGGCGCGCGCGCGCAGAACCCGCCAGCTTCTTCAGGCGCTTGAAAACCGGGTTATCGCGGGAGGTGATGACATCTTGCATACCGCTATTGTCCGGGTTTGTGGCACGATTCCAAAATGCATATTGCTCTCATCACGCCCTACGGTGCCGAAACCCAAAGCGGTAACTGGCACACCGCCACACGCTGGGCTGGCCTCCTCAAACAGGCCGGCCACCGCGTAGAGGTTTCCACCCACTGGAACGGTGAAGCGGTTGACCTGATGATTGCCCTGCACGCCCGCCGCAGCGCCTTGAGCATTCAGGCATTTGCGGCCTGGCAACCGCAGTCCCCTTTAATCGTCGTGCTCACCGGCACCGATCTTTATCGCGACATCCGCACCGACACGGATGCGCAGCAATCTCTGCAACTGGCTACAAGATTGGTGGTCTTGCAAGAAAAAGGCCTGGAAGAACTTGCGCCAGAACTGCAAGATAAATCCCGCATCATCTATCAGTCTGCGCCGGATATCGCGCCCAGCAGCAAGACTCCGGAATGTTTCGACGTGCTTTGCATTGGCCACCTGCGCGAAGAAAAAGACCCGTTCCGCCCCGCGCTGGCCGCTACCCTGCTTCCGCAACAATCCAGCATTCGCATTACGCATCTGGGCGGCGCGCTGTCAGCGGAAATAGCGCAAGCCGCGCATGAGATGCAGGAAATATACCCGCGCTGGACATGGGCTGATGCCGTGCCGCATGAGGAAGTGCTGACCCGGCTTTCCCGCGCCCATCTTCTGGTCGTCAGTTCGCACATGGAAGGCGGCGCCAATGTCATCTGCGAAGCCCTCGCCGCCAGCGTGCCCGTCATCGCCTCCGACATTTCCGGCAATATCGGCATGTTGGGGCAGGACTACCCTGGCTACTATCCCGTCGGTAATGAAACCCGGTTGGCGCAACTGCTTGCCAGAGCCGAAACTGATCCGGGCTTTTATGCAGAACTGGTCAGGCATTGCAGCGCAAGGCGCAGCCTGATGACACCGGAACAGGAAGCCGATTCACTAAAGCAGTTGATCGGGCAATTTGCCGCACGCCCGGAAAGATAAGGCTGTCCCTCAGGAGGGCAGCCTTGGCATTACAGCGGTTTCTTGATGGAGATGATGCCGCGCACCGTACCGGGTGCGTAGCCGGTAGCCTTGTCGCCGGGATACTCGGCAGCCAGTTTGGCTTTGATGCCGTCCCCAAGGTTTGCACCATGGCAGGTCAGGCACACAGGCTGGGTCATCAAGGCTTTGGCGTAACGGAATTCCTTGTTTTTACCCGCAGTGCTGACAACTTCCCACATTTCCAGGTTTTCAGGTTTTTCTCCAGCAGCCAGCCGTGCTTCCAGTTTGGCCTGAGCCTGCGCTTCCCAGGCATCCGGGCTGCCATTCGGATTGCGGTTCTTGGGGCTGACGCGCGTAACGTTGAAGCCAGAGGATTTTGAGACAGCCGCCGCAATAAGCGGCGCTTTGTCCTTGCATACTGCAATACTGCCTTCCGGGCCATTGGCCTCCAGCGATTTCTTAAGCTCACCCGCCAACTGTTTAACCAGATCGCCTGCCGCCTTGCGAGCATCGTCAGCAAGTGCTGCCTGTTTTTCGCTGCCAGTACCGATTGCGCAGCCCGAAAGCACAATGGCCGGAAACATGGCCGCCAATAAAAATTTCAACTTCATCTATCCCTCCTTTTGCGTGTTGATTAACGACAGAGTCATTCTAGGAAAACAATTCAAAATAACACCCTCTGCGCCAGCATTTGCTTCACCGGTGCAAAGCTGGTGCGGTGTTCCGGGCAAGGGCCGTGCTGCTTGATGGCCTTGAGATGCGCGGCGGTGCCGTAGCCCTTGTGTCCGGCAAAGTTGTAATCTGGATAACGCGCGTGCAGTTCGACCATGGCGGCGTCGCGGGCAGTTTTGGCGAGAATGGAGGCAGCGGAGATTTCGGCGATCCTGGCATCGCCTTCGACGATGGCGGTTGAAACATAGCGCCAGTCCGGGCAGCGGTTGCCGTCCACCAGCACTTCGTCCGGCTCTCTTCCCAAGCCTTCCACGGCGCGGGTCATCGCCAGCATGGTCGCTTGCAGGATGTTGAGCCGGTCGATTTCTTCCACCGTGGCGTAGGCAATGTGCCAGGCCAGCGCCTCGGCCCTGATGATGAAGGCCAGCCGGTCGCGGGACTTTTCGCTGAGTTTCTTCGAGTCGTTCAACCCGGCAATGGGTTTGGCCGGATCGAGGATGACGGCGGCGGCATAGACCGGGCCGGCCAGCGGCCCACGCCCGGCTTCGTCCACGCCGCAGACAAGCGTTTGTACAATTGTTTCCATGACCCCAGTTTATCCGCAAATCCCGCAGGATGGATTAAGCTGATTGGATGAATACCCCCTTCAGTTGCGCGCTTTCGCAACACATCTGGGAAACCAAGTATCGCTTCCAGCAGGAACCGGACATTGGGGCAAGCTGGCAGCGCGTGGCGCGTGCCTTGTCCAGTCTGGAGCCGCATGATCGCGAAGCGTGGGAATCGCGTTTCTACAATGCGCTGGAGGATTTCAAATTCCTGCCAGGCGGGCGCATCCTGGCGGGTGCGGGCACCGGCCATCGCGTCACGCTGTTCAACTGCTTTGTCATGGGCCGTATTGAAGACTCGATGGACGGAATCTTCGAGGCGCTGAAGGAAGGCGCGCTCACCATGCAGCAAGGCGGCGGCGTGGGCTATGACTTTTCCACCCTGCGCCCTGCCGGCTCACCTGCGCAAAGTGTGGGCGTCACCGCCTCCGGCCCTGTGTCCTTCATGCACATCTGGGATGCAATGTGCGCCACCATCCTTTCCACCGGCGCGCGGCGCGGCGCGATGATGGCCACGCTACGCTGCGACCATCCGGACATTCTCGAATTCATCCGTGCCAAACGCGACCCGGCCAAGCTGCGACACTTCAATTTGTCGGTGCTGGTCACGGATGCCTTCATGCAGGCCGTGAAAGAAAATGCAGAATGGCCGCTGGTTTTTCCGCCGCCGGGAGAACCGGGCTCGCAAGTCATTCGCACCATCCGCGCGCGCATGCTATGGGGCGAAATCATGCGCGCCACCTACGACTATGCCGAGCCGGGCGTGCTGTTCATCGACCGCATCAACGCGCTCAACAACCTGCGCTACGTCGAGCAGCTTGCCGCCACCAACCCCTGCGGCGAAATTCCGCTGCCGCATTACGGCGCGTGTAATCTGGGCTCGGTCAACCTCTCACGCTTTGTGCGCGATGCGTTCACGCCAAAAGCCGCGTTCGATTTCGCCGCGCTGGAAAACCTGGTGCCTATTTCGATACGTATGCTGGACAACGTCTGCGACGTGTCGCGCTTTCCGCTCGACAAGCAGGCCGCAGCCGTCCACGCCACGCGCAGGCTGGGGCTGGGCATTACCGGACTGGGCGATACGCTGATCATGCTGGGACTGCGCTACGGCAACAACGAAGCCATCAAGCTGGCCTCAGACATCATGCGTCGGCTGTGTGAAACCGCCTATCGCGCCTCCATCGAACTGGCGCGGGAGAAAGGCAGCTTTCCGCTGCTGGATCGCAAGCAACATGCCGAAAGCGTTTTTATCCAGGGTCTGTCGGCAGACATCCGTACAGGCATCCTCCAGCACGGCATCCGCAATTCGCACCTGACTGCCATCGCGCCCACCGGCACCATCAGCCTGCTGGCCAACAACATCTCCAGCGGACTGGAACCGGTATTCGAACTCGACTACCGGCGCTGGATCACCGAGCCGGATGGATCACGGCACGAATACGCCGTCACGGATTTTGCTGCGGCACTGTACCGGGAAATGCACGGCAACGCAGCCGACATGCCGCACAGCTTCGTCACCGCGAATGAAATTCCCCCGCAACGCCACCTCGACATGCAGGCCGCGCTCCAGCCCTGGGTGGACAACGCCATCTCCAAAACCATCAACGTGCCCGCCGACCTGCCCTTCGCAGCGTTTCAGTCGCTGTACGAATACGCCTTTGAGAAAGGCCTCAAAGGCTGCACCACCTTCCGCCCCAACCCCGTTACCGGGCAGGTGCTGACCGAGGC
>CAYTZP010000017.1:12508-35818 GCA_964442685.1 uncultured Thiobacillus sp. | reverse complement strand
GCCGCCGCAAGGGCGGCCTGTAGCGGGGGCCGCAACAGTTAAGGAACCTCTGATTAATTCCTCCGTGAGTCGCGTTGCGCTCCTTGGCTTCGTGCGTACAGTACGACCTGCGTTGCGCGCCTTGCATTTCGCCCGCAAAACCCAGCGCGCGGCCATGTGGGAATCAATCAGAGGTTCCTTAAGTAAACGCTGATTTATTCGCTGCCGCGAAACATCAGCAGAAAATTTCCCCGGCGCATGTCCGGGAAAATTTGCGCTTTCAATGACTTGCATCATTGAGCGGCAAGCCACTTTGTGGCTTGCAAGGGAAGTGCTGATTTAATCAGCACTTCCTTAAGCAGCGTGCGGGTGAAATCAGTGATGCACGTTCCTCGGATCGGGGATGGCTGGGGTCTGGTGCATACGGTCTTCCAGTTTGTGGCCGAGATCAACCGCCCAGTGATCGTGCTCGTATTCGCTCCAGTGGAAATGATGCGGTTCCAGCTTCCAGGCCTTTGCCACATCCTGCAACGATGCATCCCCGCCGTTTCTGTGGGTTTTAAGCAGCATGGCTCTCACCTCCTTTCAAGGTGATTTTTATATAGCGCCTGAAACGCGAGAATCAACCGGATATGAAGTAGGGTTTCTAACTTTTCCCCCGCAACATGGGCGCGAGGTAACGCCCGGTATGGCTGGCCGGGTTTCTCGCCACGTCTTCCGGCGTGCCGCTGGCGATGATCTGGCCGCCGCCAGCGCCGCCTTCGGGGCCGAGGTCAATCAGCCAGTCGGCGGTTTTGATGACGTCGAGGTTGTGTTCGATGACCACCACGCTGTTGCCCTGCTCGGTTAAACGGTGCAGGACTTTCAGCAGCAGTTCGATGTCGGCGAAGTGTAGCCCCGTGGTGGGCTCGTCCAGGATATAAAGCGTGCGGCCGGTGTCACGCTTGCTCAATTCCAGCGACAGCTTGACGCGCTGCGCCTCACCACCGGACAGCGTGGTGGCGGACTGGCCGAGCTGGACATAGCCCAGGCCCACATCCATCAGGGTTTGCAGTTTTCGGGCGACAACGGGTACGGCGGCAAAGAATTCCAGCGCGTCTTCGACGGTCATGCCCAGCACGTCGTGGATGGTTTTGCCCTTGTACTGAATCTCCAGGGTTTCGCGGTTGTAGCGGTGGCCATGGCAGACATCGCACGGCACATACACGTCGGGCAGGAAGTGCATTTCCACCTTGATGACGCCGTCGCCCTGGCAGGCTTCGCAGCGTCCGCCCTTGACGTTGAAGGAGAAACGGCCGGGACCGTAGCCGCGCGTGCGCGATTCGGGCACGCCGGCAAAGAGTTCGCGGATCGGGGTAAAGAGGCCGGTATAGGTGGCCGGGTTGGAACGCGGCGTGCGCCCGATGGGCGATTGATCGACGTTGATGACCTTGTCGAAAAATTCCAGCCCGTGAATTTCGCGGTGCGGCGCGGGTTCTTCGGTGGAACCATACAAATGCCGGGCGGTGGCGTTGTAGAGCGTATCGTTGATGAGCGTGGATTTTCCCGAGCCGGACACGCCGGTGATGCAGACGAACAGTCCCAGCGGCAGAGCCAAGTCCACGTTTTGCAGGTTATTGCCGGTTGCGCCCAGCACGTGTAATTGTCTTTCTGTATCCACGGGGCGGCGCTTTTTGGGAATGGCGATCTGTTTCTTGCCGGACAGATATTGGCCGGTGAGAGATTGTTTGCTTTGCTGTATTTCCTGCGGCGTGCCCTGCGCGATGACCTCGCCGCCATGCACGCCCGCGCCGATACCCATGTCCACCACATAATCGGCCATGCGGATGGCGTCTTCGTCGTGTTCTACCACCAGCACCGAGTTGCCGAGGTCGCGCAGATGCTTGAGCGTGTCCAGCAGGCGATCGTTGTCGCGCTGGTGCAGGCCGATGGAAGGCTCGTCCAGCACGTACATGACGCCGGTGAGGCCGGAGCCGATTTGCGAGGCCAGGCGGATGCGTTGCGCCTCGCCGCCTGACAAGGTGTCGGCAGAACGGTTGAGCGAAAGATAATCCAGCCCGACGTTGACCAGAAAACCCAGCCGGGCACTGATTTCCAGAATGATTTTTTCCGCGATCTGCGCCTTGTTGCCTTCCAGTTGCAGGGCGTCGAAGAACGTGCGCGTCTGCTTCAGCGGCCAGCCGCTGATTTCGTGCAAGGTATGACCGCCGACAAACACATGCCGCGCTTCGCGTCGCAGGCGTGTGCCTTCGCAATGCGGACAGGGCTGGTTGTTCAGGTATTTCGATAACTCCTCGCGCACCGCCATCGAGTCGCTTTCCTTGTAGCGGCGTTCGATGCTTTTGAGAATGCCTTCGAAGGCATGCTTGCGCACCGAGAAGCCGCCTTTCTCGCCCAGATGCTGGAACGGAAGGACTTCTTTGCCCGAACCGTTCAGCAGCACGTCGCGGATGCGCTCTGGCAGTTCTTCAAACGGCTTGTCCAGATCAAAGCCGTAATGCAGCGCCAGGCTTTGCAGCATCATGAAATAGAAATGATTGCGCTTGTCCCAGCCCTTGATCGCACCAGATGCCAGCGATAGATGGGGAAACGCCACCACCCGCGCCGGGTCGAAAAAGGTGATGGTGCCAAGGCCGTCGCACTTGGGGCAGGCGCCCATGGGGTTGTTGAAGGAGAACAGGCGCGGCTCCAGTTCCGGCAGGGCGTAGTCGCATACCGGACAGGAAAACTTGGCGGAAAACAGATGTTCCTTTTCCGTATCCATTTCCACCGCCAGCGCGCGGCCATCGGCGTGTCGCAATGCCGTTTCAAACGATTCGGCCAGACGCTGCTTGGCATCGGCACGAACTTTCAGGCGGTCGATGACCACCTCGATGGTGTGCTTTTTATTTTTATCCAGTTTGGGTACTTCGGTGATTTCAAACACGTTGCCGTCCACCCGCACCCGCACAAAGCCCTGTGCCTGCAATTCGGTGAACAGGTCGAGGTTTTCGCCCTTGCGCCCCACAATCAGGGGCGCCAGGATCATCAGCCTGGTGTCTTCGGGCAGCGCCAGCACCGCATCCACCATTTGCGACACGGTTTGCGCCGCCAGCGGAATGGCGTGTTCCGGGCAGCGCGGCTCGCCGGCGCGGGCAAACATCAGGCGCAGGTAGTCGTGGATTTCCGTCACCGTGCCCACGGTGGAGCGCGGGTTGTGGCTGGTGGCCTTTTGCTCGATGGAAATGGCCGGCGACAAGCCTTCGATCAGATCCACATCGGGCTTTTCCATCATCTGTAAAAACTGCCGGGCGTAGGCGGAAAGCGATTCCACATAACGGCGCTGCCCTTCGGCATACAAGGTGTCGAACGCGAGTGAGGACTTGCCCGAGCCGGACAAGCCGGTAATCACCACGAGTTTGTTTCGCGGGATGTCCAGATTGATGTTTTTCAGATTGTGGGTGCGCGCGCCGCGGATGCGGATGAATTCCATAGGTCGGTCGGGAAGAACTGGGCAACCTGCTAATATACGGCATTTCGCGCCCGCTCCGGCGCGCATGGATCAACCCGGCTTTCATCTCAATCGTGGAAATTTCCGATTCGCTCACACCGGCAGAAAAACGCGCCAGCATCGGCCTGGCCTCGATTTTCGGCCTGCGTATGCTGGGCATGTTCCTCATCCTGCCGGTATTTGCCCTGTATGCGCCGACCCTGGCGGGTGGCAATGACCATTTCATGGTGGGCATGGCGCTGGGTGCGTATGGTTTGACGCAGGCCATGTTGCAACTGCCGTTCGGCATGTTGTCCGACCGCATCGGGCGCAAAAAAGTCATTGTCGCGGGCTTGCTGATTTTTGCCCTGGGCAGTTTTGTGGCGGCCTTTGCCGACAATATCTATTGGGTGATTGCCGGGCGTGTGATTCAGGGCGCCGGGGCGATTTCCGCTGCCGTCACCGCCTTGCTGGCGGATTTGACGCGCGAGGAACATCGCACCAAGGCCATGGCGGGCATTGGCATGACCATCGGCGTGTCATTTGCCATTTCGCTGGTGCTGGGCCCGGTGCTCAACAAACTGATTGGCGTGCCCGGCATTTTTGCCTTGACTGGCGTGCTGGCGCTGCTGGCGATCCCGCTCGTCAAATACTACATACCCGACCCGCAAGCCTCGCATTTCCATGCCGATGCCGAGGCCAGTCCGGCCAGATTGAAAGACGTGGTGCGCGATCCGCAGTTATTGCGGCTCAATTACGGCATTTTCGCCCTGCACGCGGCGCAGATGGCCATGTTTGTGGCAGTGCCGGTGATGTTGCTGCAAGGCGCGGGGTTGTCGGCCGATCATCACTGGTGGGTGTATCTGCCGGTCTTGCTGGGTTCGTTCGTGCTCATGGTGCCAGCGATCATTTATGGCGAAAAACGCGATCAGCTCAAGCCGGTCTTTATTGCCGCAGTCGCGCTGATGCTGACCGCGCAGATGAGTTTGATGGCCGCGCAAGCCTCGATCTGGGGCTTGGCGGCGGCCTTGTTGTTGTATTTTGTGGCCTTTAATGTGCTGGAAGCCAGTTTGCCCTCGCTCATTTCCAAACTGGCGCCGGCCAGCGCCAAAGGTACCGCCATGGGGGTTTACAATACCGCTCAGGCACTCGGACTGTTTGTTGGCGGTGCGGCCGGTGGCTGGCTGGCCAAGAGCTATGGATTTGGCGCATTATTTGCCTTCTGCGGCGTGTTGATGGGCGGCTGGCTGTTGCTGGCGCTGGGCATGGCTACGCCGCCGGCGGTGCGCACCCGCATGTTCTCGGTCAAAGGGCTGGATGCCGGACAGGCAGCCTTGCTGAAAACCCAGCTCGCCGAGCTGGCCGGGGTTAGAGAAGTGGCGGTCATGCACGACGAAGGTCTGGCGGTACTGAAAGTGGCAAAAAGCGGCTGGGATGAAGCCACTGCTATGAATCTGATCAAAGGGGAAATCTGAAATGGCATCGGTCAATAAAGTCATACTTATCGGCAATCTGGGCAACGACCCGGATATGCGCTACCTGCCGTCTGGCGATGCCGTCGCCAACCTGTCGCTTGCCACCACGGACAAATACAAGGACAAAAATGGCGAGATGCAGGAAGCCACCGAATGGCATCGTGTCTCGTTCTTTGGTAAAACCGCCGAAATTTGCGGGCAATATCTCAAGAAAGGCAGCAGCGTGTATGTGGAAGGCAGCCTCCGCACGCGCAAATGGCAGGACAAGGAAGGCAACGACCGCTACACCACCGAAATTCGTGGCGACCGCATGCAAATGCTCGGCGGTCGTGGTGGCATGAGCGGCGGCACAGCCGATATGGACAGCGCGCCGCGCGCTTCCTATTCGGGTTCAGGTTCTGGCGCTGGCCGCTCAGCGCCCAGCGCCCCGGCCAGATCAGCCGCGCCTGCGGGCAGCAATTTTGACGATCTGGAAGACGATATTCCGTTCTAGTTCGGTCATGCGCCGCTCCGGTCTCCATACCTGGTTGCGATTTGCCTTCCCCGGCTTGCTGGGCGGGCTGGTGTTGCACGCGCAGGCCGCATTGACGGAAACCGATTTCCTGGCAGATTTGCCAGTGGTGCTAACCGTGTCAAAAATGTCCCAGCCGCTACAGGATAGCCCGGCAGCGGTGACGGTGATCGACCAGGAAATGATCCGCGCTTCGGGCTATCAGGATATTCCCGATCTGCTGCGCCTGGTGCCGGGGTTTTCGGTCGGTTATACCCGCGACAACACTTTTGCGGTCGGCTATCACGGTTTTGCAGATGCCTATTCCCGCCGTATGCAGGTGTTGGTGGATGGGCGGTCAATTTACAGTCCGCATTTTGGCGCGGTGGGCTGGAATACCCTGCCGCTGGCGATCGAGGATATTGAGCGCATTGAAGTCGTGCGCGGCCCGGATGCCGCTGTTTATGGCGCCAATGCTTTTTTCGCCATCATCAATATCATTTCCAAAGACCCGTCTGTTACGTCCGGAAAAATGGCCGCAGTCATGGCGGGCGAGCAGAATATGTCCGGCGCGGTGTTCAGGTATGGCGGCGGCAAGGACGCCCTGCGTTACCGGCTGACCTTCTCTCATCAGCATCGGGATCGTTTTGAAACAGGGCATGTGCGTCCCACTGGCCTGTACGAGGAATATTACGAGCGTACCTACACCGCCATGTTCAACGGGCGTTGGGATTATCAGCTGTCCAATCGCGATGAAATTTCGGCGCAATTGGGCTTGAGTGGCGGCAACTGGAATGCGGGCAGGGATAGAAGCCCAACCGAGCCGCGTTCGTACGAGCCGCGTAATGGCTATGTGCAGTTGCGCTTTAACCGGGTGCATGGCGCAGACGAAGAATGGAACGTGCAGTTCAGCCACAGTTTCTCCGATTCTGGCATGGAGCGTTATCTGTTGCCGCCCCATGCGATAAACGGGCAAGTCATTGTGGATGCCAACGTTCAGCAGCAGCGCAGCCAGCTGGATTTTTCGTCCACCAGGCGGCTGGATCCTGCGCTGAGGCTGGTGTGGGGCGCTGAACTGCGCCACGAAGCGGTTGAAAGCCAGGGCTCATACAATCAGTCCGATGCCCTGGGTGGCACGCTGGCCAATCTGTTTGGTCATGTGGAGTGGCGTCCGGCAGAGAATTGGCTGGTGCAGGGCGGGACGCAGCTCGGCCATCACTATATCAGCGGTTTGGAGTTTTCTCCCAGGCTGGCAATCAATTACACCCCCAGACCTAATCACACCTTGCGTTTTGCCGCATCACGCGCATCACGCGCGCCGACGTTTTTTGAAGAGAAAGGCAACTCGGCCTTTTACAACACAGCGGGTGCGCTGGTTGACCAGGTGGTAGTGCCGTCAGATGGCTTGAAAGCGGAAACCAATACTTCAGTCGAGCTTGGCTACCTTGGGCGTTGGCCAACGCTCAATGCGCATCTGGATGTGCGCCTGTACCGCGACCATGTGCGCAACTACATCGGCGACAGGAGAGTGCCGTTCCCAGGTGAAATCAACCCGCGCAAACGCGCATTCCAGCACGTTAACAGTGGCACGCTGGATGTAACCGGCGCGGATTTTCAGTGGGTGTGGAAACCGATGCGGGACTTTTCCCTGCATCTGGCGCAATCCTTTGCACACATCAGGGCGAGCAGCGATATTGTCGATGATGATCTGCCGGAGTCATCGCCAGACTGGATTACCAGCGTGCTGGCCAGTTGGCGCTTTGCCCCCGGCTGGCAGGCGAGCGCCATGCTGTATCACACCGACCGCATGATGTGGTTGTCGGATGGCGACGTGACCGAGGGCTACACCCGCCTGGATTTGCGTCTGGCGCGTGCGTTCAGGCTGGGCGCTGCGAATGTCGAGTGGACGCTTGGTGCGCAGAGTATAGGCGGCGATTACACGGAGTTTCGCCCGCAAAACGTATTTTCTCCGCGCGCCTATACAACCCTCAAGTTCGATTGGTAAGTCTGGCGAGTCGTATAAGCTACTGCTTATAAACACATTTCTGGTGTAAAATCCGCTTCAATCCATTTTATTCCAGGAGAAAATCATGCCGATTTATGCCTATGCCTGCTCCGCCTGCGGCCATGCTGAAGACGTAATGCAGAAAATATCCGACGCACCTTTGACCCGGTGCCCGAAATGTGGCGTTGAAAGCTTTGCAAAGCAAATCACGGCGGCTGGCTTCGCGCTCAAGGGCAGCGGCTGGTATGCCACGGATTTCAAGGGTGGCAGTAAGCCTGTGGAGAAGAAGGAAGAAGCGCCTGCTCATGCCTGCGGGACTGGCGGTTGCGGCGCGTGTTCCTGATACAACGCCATATTCCTGCAGGGCGGCTTGTGCCGCCCTCATTGTTTTCAAGGTGGCTTTTTAAACCGATATGAAACGTTATTTTGTTACCGGTCTGCTGATCTGGGTGCCGCTGGGGATTACCCTGTGGGTGCTGGATTTGCTTATCAGCAGCATGGATCAGACCCTGCAATTGTTGCCGCTTGAATGGCATCCTGATCGCAAGTTGGGGATACACGTTCCAGGTCTGGGCGTGATTCTGACCCTACTGGTGATTTTTTTCACCGGGCTGGCAACAGCGAACATCCTGGGACAGCGACTGGTGGCGTTTTGGGAGGCTTTTCTGCTGCGCATTCCGGTGGTGAAATCCATCTACAACAGCGTCAAGCAGGTTTCCGATACCATCCTTTCCAGCAATGGCAATGCCTTCAAACAGGTGCTGCTGGTGCGCTATCCGCATCCGGAGGCGTGGTCGATTGTGTTTCAGACCAACGTGCCGGATGAAGTGGCGGCAAGGCTGCCGGATGAACATGTGGCGGTGTTCATGCCCACCACCCCCAGCCCGGTGAATGGTTTCTATTTTTTCGTCAAGAAAAGCGAAACTGTCGCATTGAACATGAGTGTGGATACGGCCTTGAAAGTCATCGTATCCATGGGTGTGGTGACGGATGGCGGCAAGCCGGACAAGCTGCGCTCGCGCTTTGCCGGTAATCAATAGAAAACCGTGAATAAAACACAGTAAACCGCAGGCTGAGAGCGGCGAGAGCGGTAAACAGGAAATAATCAGAAAGAATTTCATCATGATGCGTACCCATACCTGCGGCGAAGTCAACGCCGCGCACATCGGCCAGAGCGTGACCTTCTGCGGTTGGGCGCACCGCCGCCGCGACCACGGCGGGGTGATTTTCATCGACCTGCGTGACAGATATGGCCTGGTGCAGATCGTGTGCGATCCGGACATGGGCGAGGATTTCAAACATGCCGAGGCAACACGCAATGAATTTGTGTTGAAGATTACCGGCAAGGTACGCGCCCGCCCGGAAGGCACAGCCAATGCCAACATGGCAACCGGTGAAATCGAAGTGCTGGCCAAGCAGATCGAAGTGCTCAATGCCGCTGCCACGCCGCCTTTCCTCATTGATGACGACAACATCAACGAAAACACGCGGCTGACCTACCGCTATCTGGATTTGCGCCGTGAGCCCATGCAAAAGAACATGGCCTTGCGCTACCGCATGGCCAAGGTGATGCGCGACTACCTCGATACGCAAAACTTCATGGAAGTCGAGACGCCCATGCTGACGCGCTCCACGCCCGAAGGCGCACGCGACTACCTGGTGCCTTCGCGCGTGCATGACGGCATGTTCTACGCATTGCCGCAATCGCCGCAGCTTTTCAAGCAATTGCTGATGGTGGCGGGCTACGACCGCTATTTCCAGATCACCAAATGTTTCCGCGATGAAGATCTGCGCGCCGACCGCCAGCCCGAATTCACCCAGGTGGATTTGGAAATGTCCTTCATCGAGGAAGACGACGTGATGAACCTGGTCGAAGGCATGGTGCGCGAGACGTACAAGAAAGCCGCCGGCATCGACCTGCCGAAGCCATTTCCACGGATGGACTGGCACACCGCCATGTTCAAGTACGGTTCCGACAAGCCCGACATGCGCGTGACGCTGGAACTGACCGAAGTCACCGATGCGATGAAAGACGTGGCGTTCAAGGTCTTCTCCGGCCCGGCCAATAATGGCGGCCGGGTCGCAGCGATGCGCGTGCCGGGCGGCGCGACGATTTCTCGTGGCGAGATCGACGCTTACACCGAGTTCGTCAAAATCTACGGCGCCAAGGGTCTGGCCTATATCAAGGTCAATGATGTGTCGCAGTTGAACGAAACCGGCCTGCAATCGCCCATCGTCAAGAACCTGTCTGAAGCATCATTGAAAACCGTGATGGAGCGCACGGGTGCGCAAAATGGCGACCTGATTTTCTTTGGTGCGGATACGGTAAAAGTGGTCAACGACGCGCTCGGCGCATTGCGCGCCAAGGTCGGCCACGAAAAAGGTTACGTCACCGGCGATGCCTGGGCGCCACTGTGGGTGGTGGATTTCCCCATGTTCGAGCACGATGCCGAGGACAATCGCTGGGTGGCGTTGCATCACCCCTTCACCGCGCCCAAACAAGGCCATGAAGAATGGCTGGAGTCCGACCCCGGCAAGTGCCTGTCCCGCGCTTACGATATGGTGCTGAACGGCTGGGAAGTCGGCGGCGGTTCCATTCGTATTCACAGCGAGGAAGTGCAGGCCAAGGTATTCAAGGCGCTGGCCATTTCGCCAGAAGAACAGCGCGCCAAATTCGGCTTCCTGCTTGACGCCCTGCAATATGGCGCGCCGCCGCACGGCGGCCTGGCCTTTGGTCTGGATCGGCTGGTAACGCTGGTCACTGGCGCCGAATCCATCCGCGACGTGATTGCCTTCCCCAAAACCCAGCGCGCCAGCGACCTGATGACCGATGCGCCCAATGTGGTGGACGAAAAGCAGTTGCGCGAGTTGCATATCCGCCTGCGCAACCCGGCCCAATCCGCCTGATTACATTTACAAAGAGGACGCGGAGGGCGCAGAGGGAAGTTTTCACCCCCCCGTGTCTTCTGCGTCCTCCTTGTGAAACATGGCATTCAAAACCCCTGTCTCCGTTCTGGTGGTGATCCATACACCGGACAATCAGGTTCTTTTGCTGGAACGCGCCGACCATCCCGGCTGGTGGCAGTCCGTCACCGGTTCGCAGGATGCGGGGGAAACGCTGCTGGAAACCGCCATCCGCGAGGTGTTTGAGGAAACCGGTCTGGAGGCCATGGCGTTCAAATTGACTGACTGGGGTTATTTTAACGAGTATGAAATTTTCGATTGCTACCGGCATCGTTATCCACCCGGCACCACGCACAACACCGAGCATGTGTTCGGCCTGGAACTGCCAGCGCCCGTGCAGGTAAAGCTCGCGCCGCGTGAGCACTTGAACGCTCTCTGGTTGCCCGTGCCAGCAGCGGCGGAAAAATGTTTTTCGCCCAGCAATGCAGAGGCCATTCTCAAGCTGGCAAAGGGGCGAATTCGCGGCTAGCATAAACACATGCCCGCCAGAAAAATCCACGTCGCGTCGTACAACATCCACAAGGGGCTGTCGCACTTCAACCGGCGCCTCACGATCCACGAGCTGCGTGAAAAACTGCACAGCCTGGACGTTGATCTGGTGTTTTTGCAGGAAGTGCAGGGCGTGCATGAGGGCAGGGCGGCCAGGTTTGCGCATTGGCCGGACAAGCCGCAGATGGAGTTTCTGGCCGATACCTTGTGGACAGATTTTGCCTATGGCAAAAACGCCGTGTACGACGAGGGTCATCACGGCAATGCCATTTTGTCGCGCTATCCCATTCTCAAATGGGAAAACCTCGATATTTCCAGCCATCTCATGGAATCGCGCGGCATGTTGCACTGCGAGATTCAGCCGCCGGGCTGGGATCAGCCCCTGCATTGCATCAACGTACACCTGGCGCTGACCGAGGGCGGTCGCAGTCGCCAGATGCGCATGATTGCTGACCGCATCAAACAGAGCGTGCCGGATGGCGCGCCGCTGATTCTGGCGGGTGATTTCAACGACTGGCGTATGCGTTCCAGCGCCTGGCTGGAAGACGAACTGGGTTTGAAAGAAGTCTTCCAGATGCAGCATGGCCGTCATGCGCGCAGTTTTCCTTCTGTTATGCCTCTGGTATCGCTGGATCGGATTCATGTGCGCGGACTGGGTGTGCAGGCTTGTGCTGTTCATGCCGGACCGCTCTGGCACAAGCTTTCCGACCACGCGGCGTTGACCGCTACGCTGGTGCGGACATAAACACTGTATGGCCAGACAGCCCAGCCATACCCACCGCAAAACCGGCCTGCGTGCAGGCCATGCAATCGAGCTGCTGCAAAATGGCGAGGCTTATTTCCCGGCGCTGGAAGCCGCCATCCGCATAGCCACAAAATCCGTCTGGCTGGAAACCTACATCTTCAGAGCCGACCCCATCGGCAGCGCCATTCTGGATGCGCTTGTTAAAGCCGCTCGGCGTGGCGTGGATGTGCGCGTGCTGGTCGATGGCTTTGGCTCAGCCGAACTGGACCAGGCTTGGTGGCAACCGCTGATCAACGCAGGCGGCACGGTGCGCGTGTTTGGTCCGCATCCATCGGTGTGGCGACTCAAACGCGGGCACCTTCGTCGGCTGCATCGCAAGCTGACCCTCGTGGACGGACAGCTTGCATTTGTCAGCGGCATCAACATCCAGGACGACTGGGACATCCCGGGACAGCGTGCGCCGCGTTTTGATTTTGCCGTGCGCGTACAGGGAGAAGTGGTTGTAAGGCTTGCTGCTGCGATGGAAAAACTCTGGCTAAGGCAAAACTGGCGCACCACCATTGTTTTTCCACGCATTAATAACCCGCAACAACAGGATTTGCCGGACGGCGCCAAAGCCGCCCTGCTGCTACGCGACAATTTGCGTCGTCGACACGAAATAGAGCGCGCCTACCTGTATGCAATTGGACGTGCGCGCCACGAAATCATCATTGCCAATGCCTATTTTTTGCCAGGGCGCCGGTTTCGCCGAGCCCTGCAGGCCGCCGCCAAACGCGGCGTTCGCGTGATACTGCTGTTGCAAGGCATGGTCGAATACCAGCTGCAACACGCCGCATCGCGTGCCCTGTATGGATCCTTGCTGGACGCGGGGGTCAGCATTCACGAATATCAGCCCAGTCATCTCCATGCCAAAGTCGCCGTCATAGACGGCCTCTGGTCCACGGTCGGCTCGTCCAACATTGATCCTTTCAGTTTATTGCTGGCGCGAGAAGCCAATCTCGTTATCGAAGACCGGCACTTCGCACAGACATTACGGCAACGTCTGCAGCAGGCAATCAGCCGGGATGCACGGCTGATCGAACCCGTGGCCTGGCGCAGTCAGCCATGGCATGAGCGTCTGCGCTGCTGGCTCGCCTACGGCTTGGTGCGCTGGGGCTTGGGGCTGATCGGGCAGGCACGGAAATGGTAGGGCGCTGATGAACGATTCAATTTTGTTTACTGCCGGGTTGTAGTCAGGCAATCAGGAATTTGATGCCCATCAGGAACAGGACGAGTCCGCCGAAGATTTCGGCTTTGCTTTCCAGCCAGGTTCCGCTTTGTTTGCCGATGTAGGTTCCGGCTACGCTGAAGGCAAAGGTGGTGGCGCCAATGATGAGGCAGGCAACAAACGGGTTGGCGTCCAGCAGGCTCAGGCTGAACCCGGCGGCCATTGCGTCGATGCTGGTGGCAATGGCCAGCATGAGCAGCACCTTGTTGGTGATGTCGGTGAGGCTTTCCTCCACCCCATCCTGAAAACCTTCGTAAATCATTTTTCCGCCCACAAAGGCGAGCAGGCCAAAGGCGATAAAGTGTGTGTAGGCTTCAATCCAGCCGAGTATGCTCTGGCCGCCCAGGTAGCCGATGAGGGGCATGAGCGCCTGAAAAATACCGAAGAACAGTCAGGCTTTGAGCGCCAGGTTGGGGGTGAACTTCTTTGCTCACAGCCCGATGGAAACGGCAAAGGCATCCATGCTCAGGGCAACCGCCAAAATCAAAACTTCAAACATGATACGTAGTGTGTGAGGGGTTATATATAAGCTTGCTTTGAGTATCTTGCGCCGATTCGTGGGGCGCTGTGCGCGGGCATTGAACCGGAGCCTTTTCAACCTGAAATCCGCCGCTTCTGGCGGGCGCGATTACCGATGCGGGCGAGAGTTGCCCTGTCAACGCAGGATTACTTTCTCCCGCCCATAATGCCGCCCAGTACGCCGCGCAAAATCTGCCTGCCTAATTGGCTGCCGATGGTGCGAGCGGCGCTTTTGACCACAGCCTCCACCACGCCCTGGCGTCTGCTGTTGCCACCCAGCAAGCCGCCCAGGCCGCCAAGTAGCCCGCCAGCCGAGGCAGATTCCGCTGCACCTTGCCCCCTTGCGGCAGATGCGGCCTCGGCCTGAGCAGCCGCTTGTTGCGCGGCCTGCTCGGTTCGGGCTTTCAGGACTTCATGGGCCGATTCGCGGTCAATCTGCTTTTCATACACGCCCGCAACCAGCGATTGACTGATGAGCTGCTGCCGCTGCTGCGGCGTGATCGGGCCGATTTGTCCTGTTGGCGGGATGATGAAACAACGCTCGACAATGTGCGGCCGTCCTTTCTCGTCCAGAAAAGACACCAGCGCCTCGCCAACACCTAATTCCGTGATCGCCGCTTCTTCATCCAGCGCGGTGTTGTCGCGCATGGTTTCCGCCGCCGCCTTCACCGCCTTCTGGTCGCGCGGAGAGAAAGCACGCAGCGCATGCTGCACGCGGTTGCCCAGTTGCGACAAGACCTTGTCCGGCACATCCGCCGGGTTTTGGGTCACAAAATACACGCCCACGCCCTTGGAGCGGATCAGCCGCACCACCTGCTCGATTTTTTCCACCAGTGCATCGGGCGCATCGCTAAACAGCAGGTGGGCTTCATCGAAGAAAAACACCAGCTTGGGTTTGTCCAGATCGCCCGCCTCCGGCAGGTTTTCAAACAGCTCCGACAACAGCCACAGCAGCAGCGTGGCGTACATCTTGGGCGACTGCATCAGCTTGTCGGCAGACAGGATATTGATGATGCCCTTGCCGCGATCGGTCTGCATCAAGTCGGCGATATTCAGCATTGGCTCGCCAAAGATTTTTTCGCCACCCTGGGATTCCAAAGCTAACAATCCCCTTTGAATTGCCCCGATGGAAGCTGCGGAAACATTGCCGTATTCGGTGGTGAATTCCTTGGTGTTCTCGCCGACAAAAGCCAGCATGGATCGCAAGTCCTTCAAATCCAGCAGCAACAGGCCGTTGTCGTCCGCGACCTTGAACACCAGATTCAGCACGCCGGTCTGGGTTTCGTTCAAGTCCAGCATCCGCGACAACAATAACGGCCCCATGTCGGAAATCGTCGCGCGCACCGGGTGACCCATTTCGCCGAATGGATCCCACAGCGTCACCGGGTAGCCATGGTATTCAAAGCCCTCCAGCTTGAGTTTTTCCACCCGTTCCGCCACCTTGGGATTGCTGCCGCCTGCCTGGGAAATGCCGGACAGGTCGCCTTTCACATCCGACATGAAGCAGGGTACGCCAATAGAGGAAAAATGTTCGGCCAGGGTTTGCAGCGTCACGGTCTTGCCGGTACCCGTCGCGCCAGTGATGAGGCCGTGGCGGTTGGCCATCTGCGGCAGGATGTGCAGCTCGGCGGTGTCATTTTTTGCAATCAGCAGCGGGGCGGACATGGCGTCTCCTTGTTTGTAATGGCTAAGGAACCTCTGATTAATTCCCACATGGCCGCGCGCTCGGTTTTGCGGAATGAAATGCAAGGCGCGCGACGAAGGTCGTATCGGGATACGATGCCGAGGAGCGCAACACGGCAGTTCGTCCGCAAAACCAGCGCCCATACCGGTTGCGACAAATTTTGCCGCTGGCTTTGTCGCAGTGCTTGGCATCGTATCAATGGATACGACCTGCGCACTGCTTCGTGCCAGACAGCAAAATTTGGCTGCAACGCGGCTCATGGAGAAATTAATCAGAGGTTCCCTAATTCTAGCCGGTCTTGGCATGAATCTTTGTTAATTTGTAACAGTTTGAAAAACTTGAAAAAGAGACTGGCCGGGTTAAACTGCGACTTGGTATGACTAAAGTGAGCCCCGCGCTTTCTTCTGACTGTTATTGCGATGCGCCGTTTGATTGCCATTCTGCTGATGCTGTGGTTTCCCGTCCAGGGCTGGGCGGCGCTTGCCATGCCGTTTTGCCAGCATAGTGCCAATGCAGCAGTGGCGGTAGAGTTAGCAGCGCCCATGAATGCCGATCACTGCCAGCATCATGTGGAGCAGAATGACGCAGCAGACGCAAAAGCCACATCCAGCCTGCAATGTGACCAATGCACCACCTGCCATCTGGCGCACGCCCCCATTCTTCTGCATCCTCCGGTGTCGTTGCCCGCACCGGTTTTGGCGCAGCGTGCCGAATCGGAGACGGCCTACTACTACCAGATTTTTCCCGAACAGCCGCAACGGCCACCTCTGTCTCTCGTTTAAGCACGCCCGGCTGATGCCGGATTTGTAAGCTTTGATGACGAGGGTTTTATGCGAATACCTGTATTGTTTGCCGGCTGGCTTCTGGTCAGCGCGGTGCAAGCGGCCACGCTGGCCGACCAACTCGATGCCGCCTGGCGCATCGATCCCGAAGCGCGCGCGCTGGACGCCCGCGCGGGCGAATTCAAGGCGCGCGGCCTGCAAATTGACAGCCTGCTGGCTGCGCCGCCAACTGTTGCGCTGGGCTATCGTGGAGACAATCTGAATGGCAATGTCGGCCAGCGTGAATACGAGGCCGAGCTGGATTTGCCCTTGTGGCTGCCCGGTCAGCGTAGCGCCAATCAATCCGCTTTAGCAGCCGGACAGTCGGCATTGGCAGCAGAGCGTGGCGCGCTGCGGCTGAAAATCCTGGGCGAGTTGCGCGAGAAGAACGGCAGCTTGCGCCGTGCCCGGGCAGAAGCCGAATTGTCCGCCGCGAGATTGTCCGAGGCGCGCGTGCTGGAGCAGGATGTCGAACGCCGCTACAAGGCGGGTGATCTGGCGCGCACGGATTATCTGTCCGCGCGCATGGAAACGCTGGCGGCACTGCGCGAACAGGCTGAACGCACTGCCGCGTACGAGGCGGCGCGCGCCGCGTTGCTGGCGCTTGCTGGCGCAGGAGAAGCAGCACCAGCAGAAACCCTGTCATCTGCATCGCAGGCCGCACATCCCGAACTGGCTGCACGCAAGGCAATGTTTGATGCCGCGCGCCAGAAAATTCAGGCCGCCCGGCAAAACCGGCGCGACGCGCCGGAGTTGACGGTTTTTGGCCGTCGTGAGCGGGGCTCCAGCGCGGCGGATTATGAGAACAGCCTGGGCGTTCGCCTGCGCGTTCCGCTTTCGACCGAGGCGCGCAATGCGCCATTGCTGGCCGAGGCGCAGGGTGAGGCCGATACTGCCGAGGCACGCTGGCATCAGGCGCAACGCACGGCAGAGGCCGCGCACCGGCAAGCGCAAAGCGCCTTGTCCGCCGCAAAACAAACGCTGGACTTCGCGCGTCAGCGCGCCGAGCTTGGTCAGGAACACTATCGCCATTTGCGTCGCGCATTTGATTACGGCGAACGCGATCTGCCAACCTTGCTGCGGGCAAAGGCGCTGGCCGATGCGGCCAGGCTGGAGGCTGTGCTGGCCGAAGTGGAAATGGACATTGCGGTTGGACGAATGAATCAGGCACTTGGAGTCATGCCATGAGCAAAAAAATAGCAAAATTTCTGACGGCGCTGCCCTTGTTGATGTTGTCCGTGCTGGCCTACGCAGGCGGCGATGCCTCGGATGGACACACCCATGCCGACGATCCGCCGCCCGTGCCGGTAGAGCTTGGCGCGCCGCGCGCCGAGACCGCGACAGCGGACTTTGAACTGGTGGCAGTGCAGGAAAATGGTCGCCTTACCCTGTACCTCAACGACTTTGCCAGCAATGCGCCGTTGGTCGGCGCGCAGGTGGAGGTCGAACTGAACGGCGCAAGCGCAGCGGCAAAGCAAACGGCGCCGGGAATTTACACGCTGGCCTTACCCGCCTTGAATAAGCCTGGCCAGCACGCGCTGACGGTGAGTGTGACGGCGGGCGAACGCGCCGATTTGTTATTGCTGTCGCTGAACCATGCCGCAGAAAACGCAGATGCATCAACGCAGACGCTGGCGCAGCGTATCGCCCATGCCTGGCCGTGGCTGGTCGGTGTAGCCGGGTTGATCGCGGTTGGATTGGGTATTGTGTATCGCCGCCGCAAGCTGGCCGGGTCGGTGTTGGCAATGCTGCTGCCAGTCATGTTTCTTGCTGTGCCGCAGCAGGGCGAAGCACACGAGGGTCACGATCATGCGGAGGAACCCGCCGCGCCGCTGGCGGCGGGCAGCCGCCCGCAACGCCTGCCTGGCGGCATCGTGTTCATGCCCAAGGCCAGCCAATATCAGTTGGGCATTCGCACGCAACAGGCCGCAATTGCGGCGTGGCCGCGCAGCCTGGAACTGGTCGGCCATGTGCAGGCCGAACCTTCCGCCTCGGCGCAGGTGCAGGCGGCGCAAACAGGCCGCATCGCGCCTGGGCCGCGCGGTCTGCCGCATGTCGGCATGAAGGTGCGGCGCGGAGAGGTGCTGGCCTGGCTGGCGCCGGTTGCAAGCAGCCTGGAACGCGGCTCGGTTGTCGCGGCCAGTGCGGAGCTGGCGACCTCCCTGAGTCTGGCGGAGAAGCGCCTGGCGCGACTGAAGGAACTGGAGGGCAGCGTGCCGGCCAAGGAAATCGAAGCCGCTGCACTGGAACTGGAGGGCTTGCGGCAAAGAAGGGCGGCCGTGTCGGGCAGTCTGGGGGGGCGCGAGGCGCTTGTCGCGCCGGTATCCGGCGAGATTGCCGAAGTGAAAGTCAGCATCGGCCAGGTGCTGGAATCGCGTGATGCGGCATTTTCCATCATCAACCGCGAGCGCCTGATGATTGAAGCGCTGGCCTACGACACGCAAATTACGGGCATCCGCGAAGCCCAGGCCGCCACGCTCGAAGGCGCGCCGGTGGCGGTATCGCTGCTCGGCGTCGGTGCGCAGTTGAAGGAACATGCGCTGCCGGTGCAGTTCCGCGTCAATCAGGCGCATGGTCTGGTGGTCGGCCAGCCAGTCAAGGTGTTTGTCAAACTCAAGGATACGGTCGATGGCGTCAGGCTGCCGCGCTCGGCTCTGGCGCGCGGCGCGGCAGGCGATCCAGCGGTGTGGATGAAAAGCGGCGCGGAAAGCTTCAAGCTGCAATCGGTGGCCATTGAACCGCTGGATGGCGGCCATGTCATCGTGCAGGGCTTGCAGCCGGGCGCGCGGGTGGTCACGCAGGGCGCTTCGCTACTTGGCCAGGTGAGGTAAGCCATGTTCCGTTTACTCATCGAAAGCAGTTTGAAGAACCGCCTGCTGGTACTGGCGGCGTCCGCCGTGTTGATGCTCTATGGGCTATTTGTCGCACGCGATTTGCCGGTGGATGTTTTCCCGGATCTGAACCGGCCAACCGTGACCTTGATGACCGAGGCAGAAGGTCTTGCGCCGGAAGAAGTTGAGAGCCTGGTGACTTTTCCGCTGGAAACCACGATGAACGGCACGCCGGGCGTGGCGCGGGTGCGCTCGGTATCGGGCGTGGGGCTGTCGATTGTGTATGTCGAGTTTGAATGGGGCACGGACATTTACCACAACCGCCAGCAGGTGGCCGAACGCCTGACCCTGGTCGCCGGGCAAATGCCGCCGGGTATCACGCCGCAGATGGGGCCGGTCAGTTCCATCATGGGCGAGATCATGTTGCTGGCGGTGGAGGGGGATGCGAGCGTTTCACCGATGCAGACGCGCGAGATCGCGGACTGGGTGATTCGCCCCAGATTGTTGACCCTGCCGGGCGTCTCGCAAGTCATTCCCATTGGCGGCGAGGTGCGGCAATACCGGGTCATGCCCAGCATTACCCTGATGCGCGATCTGGGCATTACCCTGGAAGAACTGGAGCAGGCGCTGACGGCATTCGGGCGCAATACCGGCGGCGGTTTTCTGGATGAAGGCGGGCGCGAATACCTGATCCGTTCACTGTCCAACACCAATCGGCTTGAAGATCTTGCCAACCTGCCGGTGGCGTGGAAATCCGGCCAGCCCGTGTTGCTCAAACAGGTTGCGAGTGTGGATTATGCGCCACGGGTGAAACGCGGCGATGCGGGGGTGAATGGCAAACCCGCCGTGGTGCTTTCGGTGCAAAAGCAACCCTCGGCAGATACCGTGCAGTTGACGCGCGCGGTGGAAGCGGCGATTGCCGAACTGAAACCCTCGCTGCCGCCGGGCGTATCCGCCAACCGCATCCTGTTCAAACAGGCCGATTTCATCGAGACGGCGGTGGGCAATGTCAGCGAGGCGCTGCTGCATGCCGCCTTGATTGTGGTGGTGGTGCTGTTCCTGTTTTTGCTCAACGTGCGCACCACGGCGATATCGCTCATCGCCATTCCGGTGTCGATCCTGGTCACGGTTTTGGTGTTCAAGTGGTTTGGCATGTCGATCAACACCATGACCCTGGGCGGGCTGGCGATTGCCATCGGCGAACTGGTGGATGATGCGGTGGTGGATGTGGAAAACATTTTCCGCCGCCTGCGCGAAAACCGCTTGCTCGATAAACCGCGAGACACGCTGAAGGTCGTGCTGGATGCCTCGGTCGAAGTGCGCACCGCGATCGTCTACGCCACGCTCATCATTGTGCTGGTGTTTGTGCCGCTGTTCTCGCTGGGCGGTATCGAGGGTCGGCTGTTTGTGCCGCTGGGCGTGGCGTATATCGTTGCCATTCTGTCCAGTCTGATCGTGGCAGTCACACTCACGCCGGTATTGGCGCACTGGCTGCTGCCGAACATGAAACGGATGGCGCACGGCGACAGCCCGCTTGTCGCAAAATTAAAAGCCTGGGATACGCGGTTGCTGGCGTGGTCGTTCGATCATGCCAAGCCCTTGCTGGGTGGGGCGTTGGTAGCTGTGCTGCTGGCAGCGGCGCTGGTGCCGCTGTTTCCGAGAAGTTTTCTGCCGCCGTTCAACGAAGGCACGCTTACGGTCAACGTGCTGATGAATCCGGGCACATCATTATCCGAATCCAGCCGGATTGCCGCGCTGGCCGAGCAGCGCCTGCTGACGGTGCCAGAAGTGGCGCAGGTAGGACGGCGTACTGGTCGCGCAGAACTCGATGAACACGCCGAGGGCGTGCATTACACCGAGATCGACGTCGATCTGAAAGCGCAAGGCCGGGAACGCGAAGCCGTGATTGCCGACATCCGTCAGCAACTGGCTGGCCTGCCTGCGGTGGTTAATCTGGGGCAGCCCATTTCGCACCGGCTCGATCATTTGCTATCTGGCGTGCGTGCGCAGATCGCCATCAAGATTTATGGCGACGACCTCGACACTCTGCGCGGGCTGGCCACAGACATGGAAAGCCGTTTGCATGACGTGCCCGGGCTGGTGGATTTGCAGATCGAAAAGCAGGTGCGCATTCCGCAGTTGCAGGTGCGCATCGACTACGAACGCGCCAGTCGATTTGGCGTGACGCCCGCGCGGGTGATGGAGGAGATTGAAACATTGTCCAACGGGCGCAAGGTGTCGGAAATCATTTCCGAATCGCGCCGCCACGACCTGGTGCTGCGCTTGCCGGACAGTCAACGCAATGCAGAGGCGCTGGCTGGCCTGTTGATTGAAACGCCGGGCGGACCGTTGCCGCTATCGCAACTGGCCGAGATTGAAGATAGCGACGGTCCCAACCAGATCAGCCGCGACAACAGCCGCCGTCGCATCGTCATCCTGGCCAACACGGCGGATCGGCCACTGTCCGAAGTGGTGGAAGAGGTGCGCGCCAAGGTTGCCGGGGTGAAATTGCCGCAAGGTTATTTCACCGCGATGGAAGGGCAGTTCCAGGCGCAAGAGGCGGCTTCCGCCAAAATCGCCGGGCTGGCGCTGATTTCGCTGGCGCTGATTTTCCTCGTGCTTTACGGGCGTTATCGATCTGCCGCGCTGGCCTTGATGGTCATGGGCAATATCCCGCTCGCGCTGGTCGGCGCGGTGATTGCGCTATGGCTTTCCGGCCAGCCGCTGTCGGTGGCGTCGCTGGTCGGCTTCATCACCCTGGCGGGCATTGCCACACGCAACGGCATTCTCAAAATTTCGCATTACATCAATCTGGTAAAACTTGAAGGCGAAAAATTCGGTCGTAGCATGATCGTGCGCGGTTCGCTGGAACGACTGACGCCGGTGTTGATGACCGCGCTGGTGGCGGCGTTTGCGCTGCTGCCGCTGCTGCTGGCGGGCGGCGCGCCGGGCAAGGAAATCTTGCATCCGGTGGCGGTGGTGATCTTTGGCGGGCTGATCTCGTCCACGTTGCTCGATACCTTGGTGACGCCGGTGATGTTTTACCTGTGGGGCGAGAAACCCTTGCGGCGACTGGTTGAGCAAGGCGGCAAGGAAGCATACTGAATTTTTCTGAATCTTTAAGCACGGATTTTTGACAAGGAGCACATGATGAAAAAATGGATTGCACAAAGCATGTTGATATTGGCTGGAACGGGATTAATCGGCGCGAACGCCTTCGCCCACACCGATGAGATGCTGGCGACAATGAAAGCGCCGCATGGCGGCCAACTGAAAATGGCCGGGCCCTATCATCTGGAACTGGTGGTGAAACCGGGGCTGGTCGAGGTGTACGTTACCGATCACGGCGACAAGCAGATTGCCAGCCAGGGCGGGCGCGGCAGCGTGACCCTGTTATCCGGCGGCAAGAAAACCCTGGTCAAGCTCAGTCCGGCGGGCGGCAACCTGTTGCAGGGCAAGGGCAGTTTTCAGATCAAGCCCGACATGAAAGCGGTGGTGTCGGTCATGATGCCCGGCCAGCCCGCGCAACAGGCACGTTTTGAACCCGGCAAGAAGAAGGATCATGCCGGGCATGACCATGCACATTAAAGGTGCCTGGTTAGTGGCGCTTTCTCAGGGTTAATTCCATAACCACGCCGCGCCGCGCACACCGCTGGAGTCGCCATGTTTCGGCGGCACAAGGCGGGTGTCGATGCGATCGGAAAACACATAGCGCGGCCACAGCTTGGGCACGGTGTCATACAGCCGCTGGATGTTGGACAGCCCGCCGCCCAACACGATGACATCGGGATCAAGTATGTTGATGACGCCTGCCAGCGCCCGTGCCAGCCGCTCCTCATAACGCGCGAGGGTCTTGCTGCATGGGCCGTAGCCCGCGTTGGCCAGCTGGATGATCTCGTGTGCGGGCAGCTCTTCACCGCCGTATCGGATGTGGTCTGCTGCCAGCCCAGGACCGGAAAGATACGCCTCGATGCAGCCTTTTTTTCCGCAATAGCATTGCGGGCCATTGCATTCGCGCTCCGAAGGCCAGGGGTGGACAATGCGTTCGCCGGTGGCGGGGTGATTGCCGGTATCGAGATGGTCAGACGCGGCGTGGCGAAACTGGAAATACGGCAACGGCGAGTGTCCCCACTCGCCCGCGATGCTGTTGACGCCGTTGAGCACATGGCCGTTGACGACAATGCCGCCGCCTACGCCTGTGCCCAGAATGACGCCGAATACCACGTCCGCGCCTGCCGCCGCGCCGTCGGTGGCTTCGGACAGGGCAAAGCAGTTGGCGTCGTTGGAATGGCGGATTTCGCGCCCCAGCGCCGTTTCCAGATCAGTTTTTAGAGGTTGACCAATCAGGCAGGTGGAATTGCAGTTCTTCATCAGCCCGCTGGCGTGCGACAACGCGCCGGGCGTACCGATGCCGACGCTGCCGCGCTGACCCAGTTCGTGTTCCGCTTCTCGTACTAATCCGGCGACAGCCTTGATCGTGCCGGGGTAGTCGCCTTGCGGGGTTGGCACACGGCGGCGCAGCACTTCCTTGCCCTGCGCATCCAGCGCGATGATTTCGATCTTGGTGCCGCC
>CAYTZP010000017.1:0-12408 GCA_964442685.1 uncultured Thiobacillus sp. | reverse complement strand
TCATGGCAGGGCATAGCAAATGGGCCAACATCCAGCACCGCAAGGGACGTCAGGATGCCAAGCGCGGCAAGATTTTTACCAAGCTTATCAAGGAAATCACCGTTGCGGCCAAAATGGGCGGCGGCGATCCCAACATGAACCCGCGCCTGCGGCTGGCGATTGAAAAGGGCAAGGCCGAATCCTTGCCCAAGGACAATATCGAAAACGCCATCAAGCGCGGCACCGGCCAGCTTGACGGCGTAAGTTACGAAGAAGCCCGCTATGAAGGCTACGGCATCGGCGGTGTGGCAGTGATGGTCGATTGTCTGACCGACAACAAGACCCGCACCGTGGCCGACGTGCGCCACGCCTTTTCCAAGCATGGCGGCAATATGGGCACCGACGGTTGCGTGGCGTTCCAGTTCAAGCATTGCGGCCAGATCATCCTGGAGCCGGGTGCCTCCGAAGATGCCGTCATGGAAGCGGCGCTGGATGCCGGTGCGGAGGATGTGATTCCCAACGACGACGGTTCCATCGAAGTCATCACCTCGCCCGACCCCAAGGAATTCGAGGCGGTGAAAGAAGCGCTGGAAACAGCCGGGTTCAAACCTGCCTTGGCCGAAATCACCATGAAACCGGAAGCCGAAACCGAGTTGACCGGCGACGATGCGGTGAAAATGCAGAAAATCCTCGACGCGCTGGAATCGCTGGACGACGTGCAGGACGTTTACACTAACGCAGTGTTGCCTGAGTAACTTACGGTAAGGGGTGAGGGGATATGAGTAAGGCGTGAAACGGTCGCACCATGACTTGGTGGCTTGGCAGCAGGCGATGAGCCTGGTCAAGCAGGTATATGTTTTGACCTCTACCTTTCCGTCAGATGAAAGATTTGGGCTGGTTTCACAAATGCGTCGAGCCGCCGTTTCAGTGCATAGCAATATCGCCGAAGGCGCAGTGCGAAATTCAGCACGAGAATTTTCCCAATTCCTGATTGTTGCCAGAGGCTCCCTCAGCGAATTGGATACGCAGTTCAGGATTGCTTGCGATCTTGGCTTTTGTGGCGCTGAAACTGAATTGGAAGCTTTGATTGATCGTGTGTTCAGTTTGACCAGTGGATTACTCAATTCATCCCGGAAATCTGGCGAACCTTGAATCACCCCTCACCCCTTACCCCTCACTCCTTGCGAATCCTGGGCATTGACCCCGGACTGAGACTGACCGGCTTTGGCTTGATCGAAAAATCCGGGCAGAAACTGTCCTATGTGACCAGCGGCGTGATCAAAAGCGGCGAGGGCGAACTGCCCGCGCGCCTGGGGGTGTTGTTCTCCGGCCTGACCGAAATCATCGGCGCGCATCAACCCGATGTGTGCGCGGTGGAGATTGTTTTCGTCAACGTCAATCCGCAATCCACCTTGCTGCTTGGACAGGCGCGCGGCGCGGCGATTAGCGCAGCAGTCAATCAGAAGATTCCGGTCAGCGAATACACGGCACTGCAAATCAAGCAATCCGTGGCCGGGCACGGCAAGGCGGCCAAGGAGCAGGTGCAGGAAATGGTCAAACGGCTGTTGAATTTGTCTGCCACGCCGCAGGCAGATGCCGCAGACGCGCTGGCGTGCGCCATCTGTCACGCGCATGGCGGGGCTTTGGGCGGCTTATCCACTGCGGGTTATCGGGTTAGAGGCGGGAGGCTGGTTTGATCGGACGTATTACGGGCACACTCATTGAAAAACACCCCCCGCAAATCGTGGTGGATGTAAATGGCGTGGGCTATGAACTGGATGTTTCCATGGCCACGTTCTACCACCTGCCAGCCATCGGCGAAAAAGTCTCGCTGCACACCCACTTGGCCATCCGTGAAGACGCGCACCTGCTGTTCGGTTTTGGCTCGGAAACCGAGCGCCGGGTGTTCCGCGAACTCATCAAGGTTTCGGGAATCGGCGCCAAGACTGCGCTGGCTGTGCTGTCCGGTTTGAGCGTGGAAGACCTCGCTTCCGCCGTGGCCGCGCAGGAAGCCGGGCGCATTATCAAGACCCCGGGCATTGGCAAGAAAACGGCTGAAAGATTGTTGCTGGAACTGAAAGGCAAACTCGACTTCATTGGCGTGGTGCAGCCAGCGGGCGGCGGCGCGCGTGCTTCCGACGACGTGCGCCAGGCGCTGCTGGCACTGGGCTACAACGACAAGGAAGCCGATGCCGCGCTCAAGCTGGTTCCTGCGGATTTGCCAGTATCCGAGGCGATCCGGCAGGCGCTCAAGGTCTTGTCAAAGTAAGATAGCGCCATGATTGAAACCGACCGCCTGATTGCCGCCGCGCCCATTTCCGAAAAGGAAGAACAACTCGAACGCGCGCTGCGTCCGCGTGATCTGAATGAATACATCGGCCAGGAAAAGGCGCGCGGGCAGTTGTCGATCTTTATCGAGGCGGCCAGAAAGCGAGCCGAGGCGCTGGATCATGTGCTGCTGTTCGGCCCGCCGGGGCTGGGCAAGACCACGCTGGCGCACATCGTGGCGCGCGAGATGGGTGTGGGGCTGCGCCAGACCTCCGGCCCGGTGCTGGAGCGGGCGGGCGATCTGGCTGCGCTGCTGACCAATCTGGAACCCAACGATGTGCTGTTCATTGACGAGATTCATCGCTTGAGTCCGGTGGTGGAAGAGGTGCTGTACCCGGCGCTGGAAGATTTCCAGATAGACATCATGATCGGCGAAGGCCCGGCGGCGCGTTCAGTCAAGCTTGATTTGCCGCCGTTTACCCTGGTGGGGGCGACCACCCGCGCGGGCATGTTGACCAATCCGCTGCGTGACCGTTTCGGCATCGTCGCGCGGCTGGAGTTTTACACGCCGCAGGAGTTGTCGCGCATTGTGGCGCGTTCGGCGCGCTTGCTCAATATGCAGCTGGACGACAACGGTGCGCTGGAAATCGCCAAACGCTCACGCGGCACGCCGCGTATTGCCAACCGCCTGCTGCGTAGGGTGCGCGATTATGCCGATGTGCGCGCCGATGGCATGGCGACGCGCGAAGTGGCGGATGCGGCGCTGTCCATGCTGGACGTGGACCATGCCGGTTTTGACATGATGGACAGGAAACTGCTGCTGGCCGTGATCGAGAAATTTTCCGGCGGGCCGGTGGGGCTGGATAATCTGGCAGCGGCGATTGGCGAAGAGCGCGACACCATCGAGGATGTGCTGGAACCCTATCTCATCCAGCAGGGGTTTTTGCAGCGCACGCCACGCGGCCGCATTGCCACGCCGCACGCCTACCGGCATCTGGGGTTTGCCTCGCCCGCGCGCGATCCGGATTTGTTTGACAAACAATAATGCACCCTGATTTCTTTACCACAGAGGCACAGAGACACAGAGAAAAAAACAATGGATTGCAGCAGTCTGTCAATTCGTCAGGTCAGGCTGTTTTGGCAGTAAGCCCATTGATTACACGCTCTTTTCTGTGCCTCTGTGTCTCTGTGGTTCAAATTGAGGTTTTAAGGATGGCTGTTTTTTGTTGGCCGGTCAGAGTCTACTGGGAAGACACCGACGCCGGCGGGGTCGTTTACTACGCCAATTATTTGAAATTTCTCGAACGCGCCCGTTCCGAATGGTTGCGGGCGCTGGGGTTCGAACAACCGGAGCTGATTGCGCAGCATGGCGGCATGTTCGTGGTGCGTCGGGTGGAAGCGGATTACCTGTCGCCCGCGCGTTTCAATGACAGCCTGGTGGTCGAGGCGGAGGTGGTTGAAGCGGGCAGAGCCAGCCTGGTCATGCGCCAGCGCATTTTGCGCGGCGACCGGTGTTTGCTGACGGCCAACGTCACCCTGGCCTGGGTGGGCGATAAGAACTTCAAACCGGGTAAAATTCCGCCAGAAATTCTCAAATCGATCTACTCAGAGGAAGCCCTGTGGAAGTTACCCAAAACATGTCGCTGCTGCACCTGATTCTTCAGGCCAGCATTCCAGTCAAGATTGTCATGGCTCTGCTGCTGGGGGCTTCGTTCATGTCGTGGTGGTATATCTTCATCAAGCTGTTTGCGTTGAAACGCGCCATAGCCAATACCCAGGGGTTTGAAAAAGAGTTTTGGGGCGGTGCAGACCTGAACGTGATCTTCAAGCGCGTAAGCGATGACCGTGAGGCTGCTGGCGAGATGGAACGCGTGTTCGAAGCCGGTTTCCGCGAATTCCTGAAATTGCGTCGCCAGGCAGGCGACTCCATCAATGTCATTATGGATGGCACGCGCCGCGCCATGCGCGCCGCCTATCAGCGCGAAATGGATGGCCTGGATTCGCATCTGGCCTTTCTCGCCACCGTGGGTTCGGTGTCGCCCTATATCGGACTGTTCGGCACGGTGTGGGGAATCATGCTGGCTTTTCAGAGTCTGGCTACGGTGGCGCAGGCCACGCTGGCGCAAGTGGCGCCCGGCATTGCTGAAGCCTTGATTGCCACCGCCATGGGGCTGTTTGCAGCGATTCCGGCAGTGGTTGCGTATAACCGGTTTACGCATGACATAGACCGGCTTTCCAATCGCATGGAAAGTTTCATGGAAGAATTTTCCAATATTCTGCAACGCCAGGTTGCAAAGGGCTGACCATGGCGCGTGTCCGCAAACAGGTTGCCGCCATCAATGTGGTGCCGCTGATTGATGTCATGCTGGTGTTGCTGGTGGTGTTCATGATTGCCGCGCCATTCATCAACCCCGGGCAGGTCGAGTTGCCTGGTGTGGCCAAAACATCCTCAGTACCCAATCAGCCGCTTGAAGTGATGATACGCGCCGACGGCAGCATCAGCTTGCGTAACCGTGCGGATGGGGATACCGAATACCCGGTTACGCGCGACACCCTTGCCAGTGAGGTAAAGCGGCATTTGCAAGATGGTCAGCCGGTAGTGATTTCTGCCGACAAAAGCATTCGTTACGAAGAAGTCATGCGCGCCATGTCGATATTGCAGGCAGCCAATGTGTCGCGCATTGGCCTCTTGGCTAAATCTGCTGAATGAATCTGGCACTGTCGCGACAGAATGTGGCCGCAGGGCTGCTGGCGGCAGCTGTGCATGGACTTTTTCTGTTGTTGCTGTTTTTTGGACTGTCCTGGCAAATTCACGCGCCGCAGCCAGTGATGGCTGAAATCTGGCAGACCCTGCCGGAACCCATGCCTGTGGCGAAACCCCAGCCCCTGCCAAGCCCCGAGCCTGCACCAACCCCAGAGAAACAACCGGAACCAAGACCTGAGCCAGAATTGGCAGACAGGGCGGTCGATATTGCGCTGGAAAAGAAGAAACAGGAACAGTTGGAAAAAAAGAAGCAGGCAGAGGCCGATGCGTTGGCGCGTAAAAAAGCGGAAGAGCTGAAAAAACAAGAGCTGCTGCAAAAACAAAAAGAACTGGCCTTGCAAAAACAGCAACTGCAGGCTGACGAAAAACGTCGCCGTGAAGAGTCTCTGAAAGCCGAGCTCGATCTGGAAAAGGAAATGGCCCGCCAGGAAATCGAGCAGCAGAAGCGCGACCTGGCCAGAAAACAGGCCGAGATCAAACGGCGTGAAACCTTGCGTCAGGAAGAGGAGGCTTTGCAGCGCCAGATGATGGAAGAATCGCTGGCGGGAGAAGCCGCGCAACTCAAGGCCAAGGCTGCTGCCGCCCAGCGCGCGGGCGAAACCCTGAAAATGGTCGAGCGTTACAAGATTATGATCAGCGACAGGGTGCGTGCCAATGCCCGTCCACCAGAAGGTATGCGCGGAAATCCCGAGGTGGTGTTCGAAATCAGGCTTCTCCCGACTGGCGAGTTGCAGGGAAAACCGCTAAAACTGAAGGCGAGCGCAAACCCTGCATGGGATGAAACGGTTGAAAGGTCCATCCTCAAATCTGCGCCCTTCAGTATGCCAAGCGACAGAGACGCGCTGGCAGAACTGCGCAATTTCACCATCCGCCACAGCCCGCACGACACGCAGTTAGAACTTAAGTAATAGGCTTGGGTCATATGCCCGTGTGCTAACATTGGCGCATGAAAGCGGGCGGATACATGTTGAAATATTTGCGTTATTTTCTTTTGCTCCCACTGTTTTTAGGGTGGAGCACGCAGGCCTTGGCCATTCTCGAAATTCACATTACGGGTACGGGGACAAACCGCATTCCTGTTGCCCTGATCCCGTTCGAATCCCCTGCCAACCGACCAGACCCGGAATTGACTGCCATCATCGGCGCCGATTTGTTGCGCTCGGGGCAAATCAGCCTGGTGAGTACCGCAGGCAGCCAGCAGCCGAGTGAGCCTGCGCAGATCAATTATGGCGTTTGGCGCAGCAAGGGTGCCGAGGCGGTGGTGATCGGCAAAGTTGCAAATCTGCCGGATGGGCGTCTTGAAGTGCAATTCAGGCTCATTGACGTTGCGAAACAGGCTCAGCTGGCCGGCTTGAGTTTTAATGTGAGCCGTGGCCAGTGGCGTGCAGCGGCGCACAAGATTGCCGATGTAATCTATGAGAAGCTGACAGGAATGCCAGGCATGTTCGGTTCGCGCATTGCCTATATCAACAAGCGCGGAAAACGTTTTGAGTTGATGGTGGCGGATGCCGACGGACAAAATCCGCAAACCGTGGTACGTTCCGGCGAACCGCTGATTTCACCCGCGTTTGCACCGGATGGCGGACGTATTGCGTATGTGTCGTTTGAAGACAAGAAACCGGTGGTGTATGTGCAGTCATTGCGCGATGGCAGCCGTCGTGCAGTTGCCGCATTCAAAGGCTCGAACTCTGCGCCGGCCTGGTCGCCAGACGGGCAACGGCTTGCAGTGACGCTGACCCGCGATGCAGGCTCGCAGATTTATGTGATCCGTGCCGATGGCAGCGGTTTGACGCGCATCACCAACAGTAGCGCAATCGACACCGAGCCAGTGTGGTCGCCGGATGGGCAGACGATTTATTTTACGTCAGATCGTGGCGGCAGCCCGCAAATCTACCGGGTGTCGGCTAGTGGCGGGGAAGTCAGACGTGTCACATTCGACGGCAGTTACAATGTTTCTCCGGATGTCAGTCCGGATGGAAAGTATTTGACCTATATCCAGCGCGAGGGTGGGCGCTTCCGGGTGGCTTTGCATGAACTGGCGAGCGGGCAGGTGCGCGCGCTGACTGACAGCGCCCACGACGAGTCGCCCAGCTTTGCGCCCAACGGGCAGCTGGTGTTATATGCCACCCTGCACGGCGGGCGTGGCGTGCTGGGCACAGTTAGTCTGGATGGCCGTACACGCACCCGCCTGACCGAGGCGGATAGCGATACGCGCGAGCCAGCCTGGGGGCCGTAATGGTGAAAAAATTCAATCTAGAGGAGACGAAAATGAAACGAGTTCTGTTGCCCGCGCTTGCGCTGGTTTTCCTGTCAGGTTGCGAAACGCTTGGTTTGGGTGACGACAAGGCGGCCGCGATCGAAGATCGCAATGCCCAGCAGGCCAAGAAGCCGGCTACCACTGCGCCCGCCGCGACAACATCGCGTGGTGTGGAAACCAGTGGTTTGGGCGGCAGCGGCATTGGCGGACAAACGCTGGAAGGCAGCGCACTGGCTGGCGTCAAGGATCAGCGTAAAGATCCGGCCAGCCCGCTGTTCAAGCGCAGCATTTACTTTGATTACGACAGCTTTGTGGTCAAGGATGACTACCGCCCCATACTGGAAGCGCACGCAGGCTACCTGAAAGCTCGCCGCAACGCACGGGTGATTGTGCAGGGTAACGCCGACGAGCGCGGCAGCCGTGAGTACAACCTGGCACTTGGGCAAAAGCGAGCCGAGGCCGTGCGCAAAACCTTTGTGATCATGGGCGTGGCGGACGAACAGATTGAGGCCATCAGCTTTGGCGAAGAAAAGCCCCGCAGTGTCGGTACATCCGAACAGGATTATGCGGAGAATCGCCGCGCCGATATCGTGTATAGCGACGAATGATTTCTAACCAGCTTATGCCCGACCGACTGGTCGGTTTCTTGATGGTTGTATTGATGTCTGGCGCGGCCATTGCGGCCGAGCCGGTTCCTGATATGCAGGCGCAGATCAAGCTGCTGGATGAACGCATGGGCAAACTGGAAAGCCTGTTGCAAAACCAGTCAGCCCTGAACCTGCTCAAGGAAGTCGAGGCGATGAAGGCCGAGCTGTCGCGTTTGCGCGGCAAGGACGAAACCCAGGATCACCAGCTGAGTTCATTGACCAAACGCCAAAGCGATCTGTATGTGGATCTGGACAAGCGCGTGGATGATCTGGGCAAACAGGTCAAAACCGTGTCGGCACAACCAGCACCGGTGGCGGTTGTTGTTGCCGCCGCGCCGGCTGTCGCACCGTCACCTGCGAAACCAGCAGAACAGGCCAACAGTGGCCAAACCCGCCCAGAATCGACTAAGCCTGCGGCGGCAAGAACTGCCGAGCAGGCTGACGACCTGCTGGCAGAATCCAAAGCCTATGAAGCGGCGCTGAATCTGTTTCGCGCGGGCAACTACGCAGGGGCGATTTCGGGTTTTCAGCGATTTCTGAGAACCTATCCGAACAGCACCCTTGCACCCAACGCCCAGTACTGGATGGGCTTCGCGTATTACGCATCAAAAGATTATAAAAACTCGCTTGAACAGCAGAGAAAACTTGTCAGCAACTGGCCGCAAAGCTCCAAAGTGCCAGAAGCCATGCTGAATATCGCCAGCAATCAGCTTGAACTGAATGATCTGCCTGCTGCGAAAAAAAATCTGCAAGAGATTATCGCCAGATACCCGGGCACCAATGCGGCGGCGATTGCCAGCAGACGCCTGGCGCTGCTGAAATAAGCTGCTGAAATAAATTGCTGAAAACAAGATGGATGCACTTGCGCCAACGCTCCGCCTGACGGAGATTTTTTATTCGCTGCAAGGCGAAACATCGCGTACTGGCCTGCCCACGGTTTTCATCCGGCTATCTGGTTGCCCCTTGCGCTGTTCATGGTGTGACACTCCCTACAGTTTTAGTGGCGGGGAAACCTGGGCCATTGATGCCATTCTCGACAAGGTTGCTGAGTTTGGTACGCAGTATGTAACGGTTACGGGTGGCGAGCCGCTGGCGCAAAAGAATTGCCTGTCACTGCTGGGCGCGTTGTGCAATGCGGGATATGACGTTTCGCTTGAAACCAGCGGTGCGCTGGATATAGCCGAGGTGGACGCAAGGGTGTCGCGCGTTGTCGATATCAAGCCACCCGGCTCGGGCGAGGTGGACAAAAATCGATGGGAAAACCTGGGCTTGCTCACGCGCGAGGATGAAATCAAATTCGTGCTGGCCGACATGGAAGACTACGAGTGGGCGCTCTCGGTCATGGCGCGCGACGACTTTCCCAAGCATGTACCGGTGCTGTTTTCGCCTGTGTATGGCCATCTGACCCCGGCCGATCTGGCGGACTGGATGCTGAAAGACCGCGTGCTGGCACGGATGCAACTACAGTTGCACAAGGTGCTCTGGGGCGAGGCACGCGCCAAATGAAGCACAGCGGCGAGGCGCGCGCCAGATGAACCAGGAAAGGAACGCCGTCGTATTGTTGTCGGGCGGACTGGACTCTGCCACCACACTGGCGATTGCCATTGAGCAGGGCTTTGTTTGTCATGCGCTCTCGTTTGATTATGGCCAACGGCATGTGGCCGAACTGAATGCGGCGCGGATGCTGGCCAACCAGCTTGGGGCGGCAGCGCACCGCGTTGTGCGTCTGGACATCGGTCAGCTGGGCGGCTCGGCGTTGACCGATGCCAGCATTGCCGTGCCTGAAACGCCCACACAAGGCATCCCGATAACCTATGTACCCGCACGCAACACCATCATGCTGTCATACGCGCTGGCCTGGGCCGAAGTGCTGGGCGCGCGCGACATCTTTATCGGCGTCAACGCGGTGGATTACTCTGGCTATCCGGATTGCCGTCCAGAATACATTGCCGCATTTGAACGGCTGGCCAATCTGGCAACCAAGGCCGGGGTCGAGCAGGGCAATTTGCATATCCACGCGCCGCTCATCCACTTATCCAAAGCCGAGATTATCCGTGCGGGTTTGCGGCTGGGCGTGAATTACGCAGAAACAGTTTCTTGCTACCAAGCCACCGAAAAAGGACTGGCTTGCGGGCGCTGTGATTCCTGCCGATTGCGGCGTGAAGGATTTTCGGGACTCGGTGTGGACGATCCGACACGTTATGCGCCGATGTTGTAAATTAAACACAATAAATAGTGATGCAAGCTTGCCACAGGACAAATTGTTGTGGCATAAAGTGGCAAAAGTTTTTAATGAAACTGACACGAAATAATACGGAGACTGTCGATGGAATGGTTGCAAACACTGAGTGTGGAACGCCAAGTGGCTGGGCTGGGTTTTATTCTGGCCATGATTTTTGGCTACATAGGCAACAAAACCCATTTCTGCACCATGGGCGCTGTGTCCGATATCGTCAACATTGGCGACTGGGGGCGGATGCGTGCCTGGCTGCTGGCCATTGCGGTGGCGATCATCGGCACCAACCTGCTCGTCCACTACGGTTATCTTGATATCTCCAAAACCATCTACACCACGGCCAATTTCTACTGGCTGGCAGCAATTGTCGGTGGTGTTGCTTTTGGTATCGGCATGACGCTGGCAGGCGGTTGCGGCCAGCGCACCCTGGTACGAGTGGGTGGCGGCAACCTCAAGTCCATTGTAGTGTTCATCTTTCTGGGTTACGCCGCACTGGTCACACTGCGCGGCATACTCGGCGCCTTCCGCGTCAACTACTTGCAGGCTGACCTTTTCACCATTCATCTGGATGGAATGGCCACCCTGCCGACTTTGTTGGGGCTGGAACAAGCTGCCACACTGTGGGTAGCATTGGCGATTGCAGCGGCGCTGCTGGTGTTTATTTTTTCCAGTCGCGATTTTCGCGGTAACTGGGATGGCATCCTTGGTGGTGTAGTGATCGGCGCGGTCGTGGTTGGCGGGTGGTATGTCACCGGCAAAATGGGATTTGGCGAAGATCCCGACACCCTGGAAATGGTCTATCTCGGCACCAATTCCCACCTGGCCGAATCCATGACCTTTGTCGCGCCCGTCGGCTACACCATGGACTACTGGGCATACTGGACGGATACTGCAACCATCATCACCTTTGGCATTGCTTCAGTGTTTGGCGTCGGCGTGGGATCCTTCATTTATGCCGTTACGCATAAAACCTTCCGCTGGGAATTCTTTACCTCTCCGCAAGACCTGGTTCGTCACATTATCGGCGCCACCCTCATGGGCTTTGGCGGGGTTACCGCGATCGGCTGTACCATTGGTCAAGGCGTGACTGGCATATCGACCTTGTCGATCATGTCCTTCCTGGTGCTTGCCAGTATCATTGCAGGTGCAGCGGCTACAATGAAAATCCAGTACGCCATCATGATGCGCAGTGCTTGAAAACGGCATGATTAAAGTTTGACGAATTTGAACCCGTTGCTGTCCTGGCGGTCTGACTGCCAGATAAAAGAAATCACAAGAAGCAGCGACAATGCAGTATGAAATTACCTTGACCGTCATGGGTACGCTTGTTACGGTAGTGCCAACGCGCTGAAGGACACAGAAAACTTGAAGAAATTTATCACCACACTGCTGCTGATCGCGTTTGCTACACTTGCGCAACAAGCCTGGGCCACCAAGGCGATCAATTTTGAACTGACCGACAGCAAAGGCAAAACCCATCGTCTTTCTGACTATAAAGGCAAATGGGTGCTGATCAATTTCTGGGCGCCCTGGTGCCCGCGCTGCTGGATGGAGTTTCCCTTGCTGAATGACCTGGATGCCCGCAATGACGTGGTGGTGCTGGGTGTGGCAATGGATTACGGCATGGATCAGAACTCGGTTCATACCTACGCTACCCGTTACAACCTGCGCTATCCCAATGTGCTGGCAGGCAACCGCAAAGACCCCGAATCGCCCGCCCACCAAATCGGGCCGGTGGATTTTTACCCCACCTCCTACCTGTACGCGCCGGATGGAGAGCTGGTCATGTTCATTCCGGGAATTGTCAGTAAAACCAAGCTGGCAGGCTTCATGAATAGCTACGTTAGCAGCGCATCCACGGCGGTCGCGCAGTCCCCAGCGCCTGCTGCACCGGTTGTGGCAGCGCCTGCCAAAGCAGTTTCGCCGCCTGCGCAACCTCCCGTCAAGCCCGCCACCATACGCAAACCCACCAGCGATGCGAGCAAAAAAAAATTAGTTAGCCATTATTGAATGACAGGCAGATAGTCTGTTTCCAATAAAAAAAGCGGGCGCCCCCCGCTTTTTTTTAATTGTTTTTAGGAAATGGATAAAGAAAAAATCGCCGCCACCTTTGACGGGATTTTTCATTTCGGTATAATCGCGGGCTTCGCTGACTGAGCAAAGCGAAAAAGGTAGTGAAGTGGGTCGGTAGCTCAGCCGGTAGAGCAGCGGACTTTTAATCCGTTGGTCGCGAGTTCGAATCTCGCCCGACCCACCA
>CAYTZP010000016.1:0-37101 GCA_964442685.1 uncultured Thiobacillus sp. | reverse complement strand
CGTAATTTAGACGACATGTAATTTATCGACACGCGTTGGCTAAATCAAGCAAAAATAGCGTAACTACTACTTAAGTAATAGGTTTTTCACTTGCCTGGCCTTTTAGGGCGACCTAAAATTTCGCGGATGGAAGTTAAACCGGTTTCTCAACATTCCCCCAAGCTTCTGGATCGCCTCAGGGCGGAAATCCGCTTGCGCCATTACAGCATTCGCACGGAAGAAACGTATGTGGACTGGGCGCGCCGTTTTATTTTGTTTCATGACAAGCGTCATCCAAAGGATATGGGTGCAGTTGAGGTAACGGCCTTTCTGTCTTATTTGGCTTCTGAGCGGAGCGTGTCGGCGTCAACACAAAATCAGGCGAAGTCGGCGTTGCTGTTCCTTTACCGGGAGGTGCTGGGGATCGAGTTGCCCTGGCTGGACGAGGTGATTGCAGCGAAAAGCGCGCGTCGGCTGCCCGTTGTGCTAACGCAAACCGAGGTGCGGCATTTGTTGAATGCCACGTCTGGCACGATGGGTTTGGTCGTCAGTTTGTTGTATGGCACGGGTATGCGTTTGCTGGAGGGCTTGCGCTTAAGGGTGAAGGATGTGGAATTTACCCGGCGCGAGATTATTGTGCGTGAAGGCAAGGGTAACAAGGATAGGGTGACAGTGTTGCCGGAAAACCTGATTTTGCCTTTGAAAACACATCTGGAAAAAGTGAAGGCATTGCACGAACGCGATCTGGAAGCCGGGTTTGGTGCGGTGTATCTGCCGGATGCGCTGGCGGTGAAGTATCCCAATGCGGCTAGAGCATGGGCTTGGCAGTATGTGTTTCCATCGCCAGTGCGTTCGCTTGATCCGCGCAGTGGTGCAGAAAGGCGGCATCATATATACGAGGCTAGCGTGCAGCGTGCGGTGCGTGAGGCGGCCAGGCTGGCCAATATCCACAAACCGGTGACGCCGCATGTGTTGCGTCATTCGTTTGCAACCCATTTGTTGCAGGCGGGGTATGACATCCGCACCGTGCAGGAACTGCTTGGGCACAAGGATGTGGCGACAACGATGATTTATACCCACGTGCTGAACAAGGGTGGGAGGGGGGTGGTGAGCCCGCTTGACGTTTAGCGGCGAGGCGCGCTTACAATTGAGCAGTTGCTCACGAAACTCGAACCCCGATGACCGAACTGACCCTGACCCGCCCCGACGACTGGCATTTGCATCTGCGTGATGGCGATGCGATGAAGAGCGTGCTGCCGCACACGGCAAGCCAGTTTGCCCGCGCCATCATCATGCCCAATCTGAAACCGCCGGTAACTACGGTGGAGGCGGCGCGTGCCTACCGCGACCGCATTCTGGCGGCACTGCCCGCAGGCAGCGGCTTTCAGCCCTTGATGACCTTGTATCTGACCGACAATACGCCGCCTGCCGAAATTGCGCTGGCAAAGCAAAGCGGGTTTGTCCACGCCGTGAAGTATTACCCGGCGGGCGCCACCACCAATTCCGATTCTGGCGTAACCGATCTGCGCAAGGCTTACCCGGCTATTGCGGCCATGGAGGAACACGGCGTGCCGCTGCTGCTGCATGGCGAAGTGACGGATAGCGAAATCGATATTTTTGACCGTGAAGCCGTGTTCATCGACCGCTACCTGAGCAAACTCATGCACGATTTTCCCAAGCTGAGGATCGTGCTGGAGCACATTACCACGCGTCAGTCCGCCGAATTTGTGGCTGCCGCGCCCGCCAATGTGGGGGCGACCATTACCGTGCATCACCTGCTGTATAACCGCAACGCCATGTTTAAAGGCGGCATTCGCCCGCACTACTACTGTCTGCCGGTGCTCAAGCGCGAATCCCATCGTGAAAAACTGGTTGAGGCCGCCATCTCCGGCAATCCCAAATTTTTCCTCGGCACGGATAGCGCGCCGCACGCCCAGCACAGCAAAGAATCCAGTTGTGGTTGCGCGGGGGTTTACACCGCGCTCACCGCGCTGGAACTTTATGCCGAAGCGTTTGAGGCGGCTGGCGCTCTCGACAAACTCGAAGCCTTCGCCAGTTTTTACGGCGCTGACTTCTATGGCATGCCGCGCAACACGCAAAAAATCACCCTGAAAAAACAAAACTGGACTGTGCCGGAAACTCTGGACATGGGCGGGCAAAAACTGATTCCCTTGCGTGCCGGAGAAACAGTGGGCTGGAAACTGGCGGCCTGACAAAACAACGGCAAGCGTATTGCCGCTTGCCGTGCGCCGGAGGTGTTGCGCCTCCGGACAAAAGCCGCAGCAGGGAGGCTGCGGCGGGGAGGAGATCGTTTTAAGGAAACGCCGGGATATTGGGCGCTGTTGCGCTTGCTGCTCCAGTACAGAGGTTTAGCGAATATTCTGATAAAAACAACCCTATAATCTGCGTGGGTTGGCCAGACAGTCGCTGCGTGTTTTTGCACGGAGAGGAAAGTCCGGGCTCCATAGAGCAGGATGCTGGCTAACGGCCAGACGCCGTGAGGCGAGGAACAGGGCCACAGAGACGAGCCGGTTAAGTCCGGGGTGAAACGCGGTAACCTCCATCCGGAGCAACACCAAATAGGCAGGCGATGAAGCGGCTCGCTGAGTCTGCGGGTAGGTGGCTTGAGCCGGGCAGCAATGTCCGGCCTAGATGAATGACTGTCCACGACAGAACCCGGCTTACCGGCCAACCCAATTTCGCCAATTCTCAATTCTGCGGTTTTTCCGCATCCAGCAAAATCAAGTAATTACAAAACTTATCTGCTTCCGGTCGTGAGGAAGTGCAGATAACCTACGGTTTTCAAACACAAGTCATGATCGTGGATTGTTCTGTAAGTCATTGAGACTACAGGAAAATTTTCAATTTCTGGCTTGACAGCGAGGATTCCTTGCCTCTATAGTGGGGAAAAGTGGCGTTTAGTGGATGATTGTGGGTATTTCTGCCCTCGTCACCCTAAAAACAAGAAGCGCCACAACACAACCATAAGGAGTAGAGGGGTCATGTTTCGCGGTGTCAGTACCGTCAGCCTGGACAGCAAAGGGCGTGTGGTGGTGCCAACTCGGCATCGCGACCTGCTTTTGGCCGCCTCTGCCGGGCGTGTGGTGTTGACGGCCGATCCTGGCGGCTGTCTGTTGTTGTATCCGGCTTCTGAGTGGGAGCCGATCGAGAAAAAAATCGCCGCACTTTCCGACTTCAATGAACGCACTCGCCGCATCAAGATGGTGCTGGTGTCGCACGCGCACGATATGGAAATGGATGGCGCAGGGCGTGTGCTGGTTCCGCCCATGCTGCGCAAGTTTGCCGGTCTGGACAAGAGTGTCGTGCTGGCCGGGCAGGTGAGCCGGGTTGAACTGTGGAGCGAGGAACGCTGGAACGAGCAGATTGAGCAGGCGCCCAGTTTCAAGGACAGCGATCTGCCGCCTGAACTAGAAGGCTTTACCTTGTGAATGCGCCCGCCCATGTGCCAGTGCTGGCACAAGAGGCGGTGGCGGCGCTGGCAATCAAGGCTGATGGCATTTATGTGGATGGCACCTTTGGTCGCGGCGGTCACAGCCGACTGATTTTGTCACGGCTGTCTGAACGCGGCAGATTGATTGCGCTGGATCGTGATCCGGCGGCCATCGAGGCGGGGCGTGCGTTGAGCGATGCGCGGTTGACCCTGGTGCGTTCGCCGTTTTCGGCGCTGGCGGACGCGCTTGATGGGCTGAACGTAGGTTTGGTGGACGGCATTTTGCTGGACGTCGGCGTGTCGTCGCCGCAGCTGGACGAGGCGGGGCGCGGTTTCAGTTTTCGTTTGAACGGTCCGCTCGACATGCGCATGGATCCTGATGCCGGTCTGAGCGCGGCCGACTGGATCGCGCGGGCGGAAGTGAACGAGATGGCGGAGGTGATCAAACGTTATGGCGAAGAACGGTTTGCTCGACAGATTGCGCACGCGATTGCTGCGGTGCGGGAAAAATCCCCAATCACGACGACCGGCCAGCTTGCGCAAGTGGTCGCGGATGCAGTGCGCAAACGCGAACCTGGCCAGCATCCGGCGACGCGCACATTTCAGGCTATACGGATTTACCTCAACCGCGAGCTTGAGGAGTTAGAAAGCGTGCTGCCGGTGTGTGTGCAAAGACTCAAACCCGGCGGCAGGCTGGCGGTGATCAGCTTCCATTCACTGGAGGACCGCATTGTTAAACGCTTTATGCGCGATGAAGAGAACGGGCCGGAAATTCCGCGCCACTTGCCGATTCGCGCGGCTGACATGCAGGGCGGGCGCTTGCGGCGGGTGGGCAAGGCTGTCCATGCGAGCGAGACTGAGCTGGAAGAAAACCCGCGCGCGCGCAGCGCGGTGTTGCGCGTGGCCGAACGGCTGGCGGATCGGGCGACGGCATGAAGCGGCTGGACATATTACTGGCGCTGGTATTGATGGCGTGCGCATTGGCCACGGTGCAGGCTCAGCACCGCGCGCGCAGTTTATTTGTTGAAACCGAATCCCTGGTGCGGGAAGCGAGAGACCTGGAAGTGGAGTGGGGCAAATTGCAACTTGAGCAGAGCACGCTGGCCGAACCCAAGCGTGTAGAAGAGCTGGCCAGAAACCAGCTCGGGCTTGCCATGCCCAGGCTAGATCAGGTCTGGCTGCTGGAGGCCGGTCAGCCATGAACGCATTGAGCCGCCCCGCCGCCACAGGCTATGCCGCGCATCATGCCCCCGGGCGGCATCGCTCCGGGCATCACCTGCTGCAAGCGCATATCGTGCCCTGGCGGATTCATGTGGTGACAGGCTTGTTGGCGGCCTGGTTCGTCGCGCTGGGGGTGCGTGCGCTTTACCTGCAGGGTCTCAATAACGATTTTCTGCAGGGCAAGGGCGATGCGGTAGCCTCACGCAAGTTGGACATCCCGGCGCATCGCGGCATGGTGCTGGATCGGGTTGGCAGACCGCTGGCCATCAGCACGCCGGTAGAGACTTTGTGGGCGCGTCCGCGTGAAACGCAGGCGCTGAGCTGGCAGCAAATCCGTCGCTTGGCCAATTTGCTGGAAATGCCAGAGGCGCAGCTGGCGAAGAAACTCAAATCCGCACACAAGGGCGAAATCGCCATCAATCGTCACCTCAGCCCGGAGCAGGCGCTCAAGGTGGCGGCGCTGGGTTATCCCGGATTGAAGTTGCAGCGTGAATTTCGCCGTTTTTACCCGCAAAAAGATGTGGCAGCGCACGTGGTGGGGTTTACCAATGTGGATGATGTCGGCCAGGAGGGTGTGGAGCTGCTCTACAACGACTGGCTGGCAGGCAAGTCCGGCCGCCGCCATGTATTGCGCGATCGTCGCGGCAACATCATCCAGGATCTGAGCCCCGTGCGCAGTGCGCAAAGCGGCGGCAATCTTGGCTTGTCGCTGGATTTGCGCCTGCAATATCTGGCGCACCGCGAACTGGCGGCAGCCGTGGAGAAGAACAAGGCCAAGGGTGGCGGCATTGTGGTGCTGGATGCCAAAACCGGCGAAATTCTTGCGCTGTCCAACCTGCCCGTGGTGGATCCCAATAACCGCAAGAATTACCAGCCCGGGCTGATGCGCAACCGCGCGGTGATCGATACGTTCGAGCCCGGCTCCACCATCAAGCCGTTTACTGTCGCCGCCGCCCTGGAGCAAGGCGTGGTCAAGCCGGGCGCAATGATGTATCTGCCCAAGGATTATGCGGTAGGATCCAAGCGCATTGTCGATGTGCACTACCACCCGCACTTGACTGTGACCGAAATTATGCAGAAATCCAGCAACATCGGTTCGGTCATGATGGCGATGAAACTCCAGCCGCAGCAGTTATGGTCGGTATTGCACCGGGCTGGTTTTGGCGAAAAACCGGGCTCCGGATTTCCCGGCGAAGTGCGCGGGCGCTTGCGTGATCCGGCCACCTGGAAGCCTGTAGAACAGGCCACTCATGCCTACGGGCATGGCATGTCCGTCAGTCTGCTGCAATTGGCGCGCAGCTACATGGCGTTTGCCAATGATGGTGTGGTGATGCCGCTGACCTTTCTCAAGCGCGAACCGCAGGAGCTGAACGGCGAGCGCGTGTTGTCGGTGCATGTGGCGCAAACCGTGCGCCAGATGATGGAAACCGTCACCCAGGAAGGCGGCACGGCAACGCAGGCGCAGGTGCCGGGTTACCGCGTGGCGGGCAAGACCGGCACCGCGCACAAACTGGTGGACGGGCGATATGCACCGGATCAGTACATTTCTTCTTTTGTCGGATTGGCGCCGGCCTCTGACCCGCGTCTGATTATTGCGGTGATGATCGACGAGCCGCGTGGTGACGCCCATTACGGCGGCGCGGTGGCGGGCCCGGTGTTTGCGCAAGTGATGGCGGCTTCGCTGAGGCAGTTTGGGGTCGCACCCGATGCGCCGGTGATGCCGCCAGTCAAACTGACACAGCCGATAATCGGCAAAGCGGGAGGTCCGGCATGATGACCTGCGCCCGCCTGCCCGAAGCCACCGCCGTGCTGCACAAGCTGGGTGCGGAAATTCATGCGTTGACCGCTGACAGCCGCAAGGCCGCTGCCGGTGTGGCGTTTGCCGCCTACCCGGGCAGCGCGCGCGATGGCCGTGAATTTGTTCCGCAAGCCATAGCCAATGGCGCAACAGCGGTGTTGTGGGAGCGTGACCACTACCAATGGGATCCGGCATGGAACCTGCCCAATGTTGCGGTAGATGGTTTGCGTAGCCGCATTGGCGAAATCGCCGCCTGCGTGCATGGCGATCCGTCGGCGCAACTGAATCTGATCGGCATCACCGGCACTAACGGAAAAACCTCGGTGTCGCACTGGATCGCGCGATCGCTGAATCTGCTCGGCACGCCCTGCGCAGTCATCGGAACCTTGGGCAATGGTTTGCCCAACCAGCTTGCCCCCAGCGCCAATACCACGCCCGATGCCATCGAGCTGCAAGCCATGCTGGCAGGCTATCTCAAGGCAGGCGCGGCGGCTTGCGCGATGGAGGTGTCTTCACACGGTTTGCATCAAGGGCGCGTCAACGGCTGTCAATTCAAGGTTGCGGTGTTGACCAATCTGACGCGTGACCATCTCGATTATCACGGCAGCATGGAAGCGTACGCCGCCGCCAAATCCACCCTGTTCGTATGGCCGCAACTGGAAACAGCGGTGCTCAATCTGGAAGACGAATTTGGCCGCTCGCTGATGCGGATGACCTCAGCCAGCAAAGTGCTGGGCTATGGCGAAACGCGCGGCGATGTGCGCGCCGAGGTCATCCGCGTCAGTCACAATGGTTTGCATCTCAAGCTGAATACGCCCTGGGGACGCGGTGAAATCGACGCCGGTTTGCTGGGGCGCTTCAATGCCGACAACCTGATGGCGGCACTGTGCGCGCTGCTGGCTTCGGGAGTTGATCTTGATTCGGCCTGCCGCGCGCTGGGTCGCGTATCGCCGCCAGCCGGGCGCATGCAAACCCTGGGCGGCAACGGCCTGCCGCTGGTGGTGGTGGATTACGCCCACACCCCGGATGCCCTGGGCAAGGTGCTGGGCACTTTGCGTGAAACCATCAGACAAGGCGAAGGCCGCGTGCTGTGCGTGTTTGGTTGCGGCGGCAACCGCGACAAGGGCAAACGTCCGCTGATGGGCGCGGTGGCCTCGAATGGCGCGGATCGTGTCTATGTCACCAGCGACAACCCGCGCCTGGAAGAACCCGAGGCCATCATCGACGACATTCTTGAGGGCATGGATCCTGCCAAAACCAGTACCGAGCCGGACCGCGCCCGCGCCATTTTCGAGGCCATCGGCGCGGCAGGCCCGCAAGACATCGTGCTGATCGCTGGCAAGGGTCATGAAGACTATCAGGACGCGGGTGGCGAGAAACGCCCGTTCTCGGATTCTGATACTGCCCAGAAGGCGCTGGAGGCATGGAATGGTTGAGATGATGCGGCTCTCGCAGGCTGCCGCCGCGTGCGGTGGCACGCTCGTCGGCGAAGATCGCGGTTTTGCCCGCGTCTCTACCGACACCCGCGCCATTCAGGCGGGCGATCTGTTCATTGCGCTGAAAGGCGAGCGGTTTGATGGCGCAAGTTTCTCCGAAAAGGCGCTGGCGGCGGGCGCGGCGGGCGTGATGCTGAATGCGGGCGCGTCCCAGGCGCAGCCTGCCATTCAGGTGGCGGATACGCGGATTGCGCTGGGGCAGCTTGCCGCGCATTGGCGCAACACATTCAGCATTCCGGTTATCGCCATCACCGGCAGCAATGGCAAAACCACGGTCAAGGAAATGGTGGCGGCGATTCTGCGGGCAGAAGTGGCTGCAAAGGGCGGACAAAACATGCGCTCTCAGCCCAACCCTCTCCCCGAGGTAGAGGGGGCGAACGCTGAGCCCAAACCGATTAACGCAGTGCTGGCAACCGAAGGCAATCTCAACAATGACATCGGCTGCCCGCTGATGATGTTGAAACTGCGCGCGCAACATCGCTATGCGGTGCTGGAGATGGGCATGAATCATCGCGGTGAAATCCGCTATCTGACGCATCTTGCCCACCCCGATATCGCGCTGATCAACAATGCCATGAGCGCGCACATCGGCCTGCTGGGGTCGGTGCGTGCCATTGCCGAAGCCAAGGGCGAAATTTTTGAAGGCTTGTCGGCACAGGGCGTCGCCATCATCAACGCCGACGACGAATACGCGCACTACTGGCGCGGTCTGAATCAAACGCGCCGCGTCTTGAGCTTTGGCTTCAGTCAAAACGCCGATGTACGCGGCACTTATCAGCCGGGCGCGTATGGCGGCCTGTTGCAGGTCGAATCGCCGCAAGGCAGTGTGGAAGTGCCGTTGCAGGTCGCGGGCGAGCACAACGCGCGCAACGCGTTGGCGGCACTGGCCTGTGCCTTGTCAGCCGGAGTGGATTTGCAGCTTGCGGCACACGCGCTGGCCGGTTTTACCGGCGCCAAGGGACGTTTGCAGCGCAAGCCGGGACTGCATGGCGCAACCCTGATCGACGATACCTACAACGCCAACCCCGATTCCACCCGCGCCGCGCTTGCGGTGTTGGCGCGCCAGCCGGGCAAAAAACTTTTCGTGCTGGGCGATATGGGCGAACTGGGCGAGGACGCGCCGGCCATGCATGCGCAAATCGGTCTGGATGCGCGTCAGGCCGGGGTGAGCAGAGTATTTTGCCTGGGCGAAATCTCGCGCGAGGCGGCAAGATCTTTTGGCGCCGGTGCCATGCACTTTGAGCGCATCGAAGAGTTGTTGGCCGAGGTGGAAAACGCCCTCACGCCAGACGCCACCTTGCTGGTCAAAGGTTCACGCGCCATGCAGATGGAGCGTGTAATCAATTCAATGCTGGAAGGAGGCCACTGATGCTGCTCTGGTTATTCCAAATCCTGGGTCAGGACATCCGCGCCTTCAATGTTTTCAACTACCTGACTTTGCGCGCGGTGATGTCGGTGCTGACGGCGATGGGAATTTCGTTCCTGATCGGGCCGTGGATGATCGACCGCCTCAAGATCATGAAATTTGGCCAGGCTGTGCGGGATGACGGCCCGCAAACCCATTTGATCAAGGCTGGCACGCCGACCATGGGCGGTGCGCTGATTTTGATTTCGGTTGCCGTCTCCACTCTGCTGTGGATGGATTTGTCGAATCAATACGTGTGGGTGGCGCTGGTTACCACGCTGGGCTTTGGCATCATCGGCTGGGTGGACGATTACAAAAAGGTCGTACACAAAAACCCCAGAGGTCTGATCGCGCGCTGGAAATATCTGTGGCAATCCATTTTCGGCCTGGGCGCAGCGTTATATCTGGTCAACATCGCCAGCCTGCCAGTGCAGACCGAACTGATTGTGCCCTTCTTCAAGGATGTGGCGATTCCGCTCGGCGTGGCCGGATTTGTGGTGCTGACCTACTTCGTCATTGTCGGCTCCAGTAATGCGGTTAACCTGACCGATGGCCTTGACGGACTAGCCATTTTGCCGACAGTGATGGTGGCCTCGGCGCTGGGTGTGTTTGCCTATGTTTCCGGTCACGCGGTGTTTGCCCAGCATCTGCTGATCCCGCACATTCCAGGCGCGGGCGAGCTGGTCGTGTTCTGCGCCGCCATTGCTGGCGCGGGCCTTGCCTTCCTGTGGTTCAACGCCTACCCGGCGGAAGTATTCATGGGTGATGTCGGCGCGCTGGCCTTGGGCGCAGCCCTTGGCGTGGTGGCAGTCATTACCCGCCAGGAAATCGTCCTCTTCATCATGGGCGGCGTGTTCGTGATGGAAACCATCTCGGTCATCATCCAGGTCGCCTCGTTCAAGACCACGGGAAAAAGAATCTTCCGCATGGCGCCGCTGCACCACCACTATGAACTCAAGGGCTGGAAAGAGACCCAGGTTGTTGTCCGGTTCTGGATCATCACCATGATTCTGGTGCTGATTGGCCTGTCAACCTTGAAGCTGAGATGAGACGCCTGTTGATTACCAAAACTTTATCGTCCGCGAAGTACGCGAAGAAACGCGAAGCAAACCCGAGTTCGTTTTTCTTCGTGCCCCTTCGCGTCCTTCGCGGATGAAGGTTTTTTTATGAACGACGCGCAACTGCAACTTTCCGGACGCAAGACCCTGGTGCTGGGACTGGGCGATACCGGCTTGTCCTGCGCGCGCTGGCTGGCGGCGCGTGGCGCTGAGGTGTCAGTGGCCGACAGCCGTGTATCTCCGCCCAACGCGCAGGCGCTGAAACAGGCCTTGCCGGACGCAGCGTTGCACTGCGGCGCATTTGCAGATGATGTCCTGCAATCTGCCGACATGCTGGTGGTCAGCCCCGGCGTGCCGCTGACGGATGCGGCGGTTTCGCGTGCGGTGAAGAAAGGCATCGAGACGGTGGGTGACGTGGAGCTTTTTGCGCGTGCGATCAAGGGGCGCGGCGCAAAAGTAGTCGCGATTACCGGCAGCAACGGCAAAAGCACGGTCACGGCCATGTGCGGGGCGATGGGCGAAGCCGCCGGCAAGCGCACCTGCATGGCCGGCAACATCGGCCTGCCAGTGCTGGAGGCGCTGATGGAAATCGAAACCGGAGCCATGGCCGCGCCAGCATTCTGGGCGCTGGAACTGTCCAGCTTCCAGCTTGAAACCACCTCCAGCCTGGATGCAGATGCCGCCACCGTGCTGAATATCAGCGAGGATCACCTTGACCGCTATCCCGGCATGGACGCCTATGCTGCCGCCAAAGCGCGGATTTTTTCCGGTCATGGCGTGCAGGTGCTCAACCGCGAGGATGCGCGGGTCATGGCCATGGCGCAATCAGGGCGCGTACAAATTCATTTTGGCCTGGACGTGCCAAAGGCAGAAAGCGACTACGGTCTGCGCCAAGACTGGCTGCACCGTGGCTGGCTGTGCCGTGGCGGACAAAACCTGATCGAGCAATTCGCCCTGCCGGTGCCGGGTCTGCACAATGCCGCCAACGCACTGGCGGCGCTTGCCTTGTGTCAGGCCGCAGGTTTGGAAATGGGTGGCGTGCTGCACGGCCTGCGCGGGTTCAAGGGGCTACCGCATCGCGTTGAGTTGGTCGATGAAATCAACGGCGTGCGCTATTACGACGATTCCAAAGGCACTAACGTCGGCGCCACAGAAGCCGCGCTGCGTGGCATGGATCGCAAGGTCGTGGTGATTCTCGGCGGCGATGGCAAAGGCCAGGACTTTGCGCCGCTGCAATCTGCGGTGGCGGCCAATGCGCGTGCGGCTGTATTGATAGGGCGTGATGCGCCATTGATCGAACGCGCGATTGCTGGCAGCGGCGTGCGGATGGAAAAAGCGGCCAGCATGGAGGAAGCGGTTGAACAATGTGCGCACCTGGCGCAACCCGGCGATGCGGTGCTGCTTTCCCCCGCCTGCGCCAGCTGGGACATGTTCCGTAATTACGCCCATCGTGCTGAAGTTTTTATAGCTGCCGTCCGCGCGCTGAAAGGCAAAGCATGATGAGCAGTCCGAGCGAACGCGATGCCCTCAGCTTTGATGCCGGTCTTGCCTGGCTGACCCTGGCAATGCTTGGTTTTGGTCTGGTGATGGTGTATTCGGCCTCGATTGCTTTTGCCGAGGGCTCGCGCATGACCGATCATCAGGGGCATTACTTTTTGCTCAGGCAAAGCATCTTTATCGGTATTGCGCTGCTGGCAGCCGTAGCGGCCTTTCAATTGCCAATGCGTGCCTGGCAGCAGGCAGCGCCCTATCTTTTTGTCGGCGGACTGGCGCTGCTGGTGATCGTGCTGATTCCTGGCCTGGGCAAAGAGGTCAATGGCAGCCGACGCTGGATTTCGCTGGGCTTTGCCAACCTGCAACCGTCCGAGTTCATGAAGTTTTTTGTCGTGTTGTATGCCGCCGATTACACCGCGCGCAAGGCGGGCTTGATGCACGATTTCAAAAAGGGCTTTCTGCCGATGGCGATGGTCATGCTGCTAACAGGGGCACTGTTGTTGCGCCAGCCGGATTTTGGCGCGTTTGTGGTCATTACCACCATTGCGGTCGGCATCCTGTTCCTGGGCGGCTTGAACTGGAAAGTATTCGCTACCCTGGTCGGCGTGCTGCTGGTTGGTTTTGTTGCGCTGATTCTCTCCTCGCCGTACCGGATCAAACGTATTGTCGGCTTCATGGATCCGTGGGCGGATCCATATGGAACCGGCTACCAGCTCTCGCATTCCCTCATTGCGTTCGGTCGTGGCGAATGGTTTGGCGCCGGGCTGGGCGGCAGCGTGGAAAAACTGTTTTACCTGCCCGAGGCGCACACCGATTTCCTGTTGGCTGTCGTGGCCGAAGAGCTGGGGTTTGTCGGCGTAGTGCTGGTGCTGGCGCTGTTCGTTGCGCTGGTAGCCAAAGCATTTCTTATCGGCAGGCACGCCGTGCGGCTGGAACGCACATTCTGCGCGCTGGTGGCGATGGGCATTGGCATCTGGTTCGGCGTACAGGCGGGTATCAATATGGGGGTCAATGTCGGCCTGCTGCCCACCAAAGGCCTGACCCTGCCTTTCCTTTCCTATGGCGGCAGCGGCATTGTCGCCAACTGCATCGCCGTTGCGGTGCTAATGCGAATCGACTGGGAGCATCGGCAGATGAAGCGGGGGAAGACATTTTGAAGAAGTGTTTTCAAGATCCCCGCTTCATCCCCTCACCCCATCCCTCTCCCAGAGGGAGAGGGGGCAAACGCCACGCCCAAATCGACTTAACGAAGCGGGGGAAAACTTTCTGATGAAAAGCCGCAAAACCCATTTAACCGCAGAGTTCGTGGAGATCGCAGTGAGAAACCTTTGTTCTGCGTTTTTTCAGCGTACTCCGCGCCCTCAACGGTCAAAAGAGGTGCTCTCGTGAATGCCAATCGCACCTTGATGGTTATGGCCGGCGGCACTGGCGGCCACGTTTACCCGGCACTGGCGGTGGCGGAAGCGTTGCGCGCGCGCGGCTGGGAGGTGTTCTGGCTCGGCACTAAAACCGGACTGGAAGCGCGTGCCGTGCCGGAAGCCGGGATCGAGATGGTGTGGATTTCCATGTCCGGCCTGCGCGGCAACGGTTTACTGCGTAAATTGCTCACGCCCTTCATGCTGTTGCGTGCGTTCTGGCAGAGCCTGACGGCGATTATCAAACGCCGGCCCGATGTGGTGCTGGGCATGGGCGGCTACACCGCTTTTCCGGGCGGCATGATGGCCTCGTTGCTGGGCAAGCCGCTGGTGGTGCATGAGCAGAACAGCATTGCCGGTCTGACCAACCGCGTGCTGGCCTGTCTTGCCGACCGCACTTTGGTGGCGTTTCCGGCAGCTTTTACACACGCGGGCGACAAACCAATTCCATGTGGCAAGACCAACAAGGAATGGGTGGGCAATCCGGTGCGCGAGCCGATTGCGCAGCTGGTCAACGAAAACGAAAAATATGCCGGACGTGAAGGCGCGCTACGCCTGCTGGTGGTGGGCGGCAGCCTCGGCGCTGCCGCATTGAATGAACTGTTACCCAGGGCGCTTGCGTTGCTGCCACAGGAACAACGGCCAGATGTGGTGCATCAGTCCGGTCACCAGCATGTGCAAAAGTTGCGTGAAAACTATGCCGCAGCCGGGGTCGAGGCTGACGTGCGTGATTTCATCGACGACATGGCCACCTTGTACGAATGGTGCGACGTGGCGGTCTGTCGCGCCGGCGCCATGACCGTGGCGGAACTGGCCTGTGCCGGCGTGCCCGCCGTGCTGGTGCCGTTTCCGTTTGCGGTGGACGACCACCAGACCACCAATGCCGATTTTCTGGTGCAGGGCGGCGCGGCCTGGCTGATGCAGCAGAAAGATTTGACGGCGGAAAAACTGGCGGCGCAGCTTGCCGCGCTGACACGCGAACAGCTGGCGGCCATGTCGGCAAAAGCCCGAGCGCTGGCGAAACCCGACGCTACCAAAACCGTGGCGGATATTTGCGAGGAGCTGGCGAAATGAAGCACGCCGTCAAGCACATTCACTTCGTTGGCATTGGTGGTGCAGGCATGAGCGGCATTGCCGAAGTGCTGGCCAATCTTGGTTTCATAGTGTCCGGTTCTGATCTTGCAGATGGCGCCGTAACCCAGCGCCTGCGCAGCTTCGGCATTCAGGTGCATGTTGGGCACCGTGCTGAAAATATTGCTGGCGCCGACGCTGTGGTGGTCTCTACCGCAGTACCGGAAAGCAACCCGGAAGTCATTGCGGCAAGAGAGAAGCATATTCCGATCGTGCCACGCGCAATGATGCTGGCCGAACTGATGCGACTGAAACAGGGGATCGCCATCGCCGGAACGCATGGCAAAACCACGACGACATCGCTGACCGCTTCCTGCCTGTCTGAAGCTGGTATGGATCCCACCTTCGTCATTGGCGGCAAGCTCACAGCCGCAGGCGCCCACGCGCGTCTGGGCAAAGGCGAGTTTCTGGTGGCGGAAGCTGACGAGTCTGATGCGTCCTTCCTCTATCTCACTCCGGTTGTAGCCGTCATCACCAATATTGACGCCGACCACATGGACACCTATGACCATGATTTCGGCAAGCTCAAGCAGGCCTTTGTCGATTTTCTCCAGCACCTCCCGTTTTATGGCCGCGCCGTGGTGTGCATTGATGACGCCAATGTGCGCGAGATTCTGCCGCGTGTGACCAAACCGGTCACGACCTATGGCTTTTCCGAAGACGCGGAAATTCGCGCCGAAAATGTCGCAGCCGTGGGGGCCGCCATGCAGTTTGATGTGGTGATCCGCAATGGCGGCATCACGCGCTTTCCGGTGCGGCTCAATTTGCCGGGCCGGCACAACGTGTTGAACGCGCTGGCGGCAATCGGCGTGGCCAGTGAAGTGGGTGCCAGCAACGCAGCCATTGCCAAGGCTTTGGCCGAGTTCGGCGGCGTCGGTCGGCGCTTCCAGCATTACGGCGAAATGCCCACGGCGGATGGCGGGCGCGCACTGGTCATCGACGACTATGGCCACCATCCGGTGGAAATGGAAGCCACCCTCGCGGCCGCGCGCGGCGCGTACCCGGAAAAACGTCTGGTGCTGGTATTCCAGCCGCATCGCTATACACGCACACGGGATTGTTTCGAGGATTTCGTGCGCGTGCTGTCCAGCGTCGATGCGCTGTTGTTGACCGAAGTGTATGCGGCGGGCGAAGCCCCCATCGTGGCGGCAGATGGGCGCGCGCTGGCGCGTGCCGTGCGTGTGGCGGGCAAGGTCGAGCCGCTGTTTGTGGAGGGCGTGGAGGCGCTGCCGGGAGCTGTACATGCGCATGTGCAAAACGGCGACGTGGTGCTGGTGATGGGCGCAGGCTCCATCGGTCAGGTCGCGGGCAGGCTGACGGAGCGGGGAAACTGATCGTGCAATCGCACCCCGACATCAAGCGCAAGAACGCGCCGGAACATATTGGCGGCAGTGCTGGCGCAAGCCTGTACCAAAGCGTGTTGCGCGGACGCTTCCTGCACAACGAAAGCATGGCGCGGCACGTGTCATGGCGTGCCGGAGGAGTGGCGGAACGGGTATATGTGCCAGCCGATCTGGAAGACTTGCGCCTGCTGTTGCAGTCCATTGCCGAGAACGAAGCCATTCACATGGTGGGCTTGGGCAGCAACCTGCTGGTGCGCGACGGTGGCGTGCGCGGCGTGGTGGTGTTGATGCACGGCGTGCTCAAGGCATTGCGCGTGGAATCGCGTACCCATGGCATTCCGCCCGCACCGGCAGAAATGGGCGAGAGCGGTTTGATTTATGCAGAAGCCGGGGTGGCTTCGCCCAAAGTAGCGCGTTTTGCCGCCAATCACGATCTGGTCGGGGCGGAGTTTCTGGCTGGTATTCCCGGCACCGTGGGCGGCGCGCTGGCGATGAATGCAGGTTGCTATGGCAGCGAAACCTGGCAGCACGTCGCCCAGGTGCTGACGCTGGATCGTGAAGGCCGGCTCAGCGAACGCACGCCGCAGGAATACGAGCTGGCTTATCGCCATGTGGCGCTGCGCGAAGAACCCCCCACCCCAACCCTCCCCACAAGTGGGGAGGGGGCGAACGCAGTGCCCAAACCGATTGAGGAATGGTTTATCGCTGGCTGGTTGCGTTTTGCCAAAGGCGATGGCGCGGCCTCCAGAGAGCGCATCAAGGAATTGCTGAAAAAGCGCATTGCCACTCAGCCGCTGAACCAGCCCAATGCCGGTTCGGTGTTCCGCAACCCGCCGGGCGATTTTGCCGCACGCCTGATTGAATCCTGCGGACTGAAGGGTTTCCGGATCGGGAATGCCCAGGTCTCCGAGAAGCACGCCAACTTTATCGTCAATCTTGGCGGCGCAAGCGCGGCGGAGATCGAGGCCGTGATCGAAAAAGTGGAAGAAGTCGTGGAAGCGAAGACCAACATCAGGCTGATACGGGAAGTAAGAATCATCGGGGAAAGAGCGTGAAAAGCATGAACCACAGAGACACAGAGGCGCGGAGAGAAGCAAATCCACATGGGTTTACTCCGTGCCTCTGTGTCTCTGTGGTGGAAGGTTTTGAAAGGGGTTTGATTTGAAACGGTTTGGAAAAGTCGGCGTGTTGCTGGGCGGTACTTCGGCCGAGCGTGAAGTCTCGCTGAAAAGCGGGGCGGCGGTGCTGGCCGCCTTGCAGCGGCAAGGCGTGGACGCGCACGCCTTTGACCCGGCCACGCGCAGCCTGGGCGACCTGGCCATGGCCGAGTTTGATCGCGTGTTTATTACCCTGCATGGCCGCTACGGCGAGGATGGCTGTATGCAGGGCGCGCTGGAATTGATGAATCTGCCCTACACCGGCAGCGGCGTGATGGCCTCGGCCATCGGTATGGACAAGTGGAGAACGAAACTTTTGTGGCAAGCGGCGGGGCTGCCCACGCCAGCCTTCGCCATGCTCGATGCCAATACAGATTTTGCCGCCGTGGAAAAACAGCTTGGCTTGCCCATCTTCGTCAAACCAGCGCACGAAGGCTCCAGCATCGGCATGAGCAAGGTCAAGCTGCCGGGCGAACTGCGGGCGGCGTATGAAAAAGCCGCGCAGTACGACAACCTGGTGCTGGCCGAACAGTTCGTCGATGGCGGCGAGTACACCTGCGCCGTGCTGGGGCGCGAGGCGCTGCCGATGATCCGGCTGATCCCGAAAAACGAGTACTACGACTTCGAGGCCAAATATTTGCGTGATGACACCGAATATCGCTGCCCGTGCGGGCTGTCAGCGGAACAGGAGGCCATGATTCAGGCGCTGTGCGTCAAGGCATTCAACGTGGTGGGCTGCCGTGGCTGGGGTCGCGTGGATGTGATGCTGGATCAGGCGGGCAAGCCCTATTTACTGGAAATCAACACCTCGCCGGGCATGACCGACCACAGCCTGGTGCCGATGGCAGCCAGGGCAAGCGGCCTGGATTTTGATGCGCTGTGTCTGCGCATTCTGGAGCAGACACTTTGAGCATGGAAAGCCAGCGCTCGCCGATCGACCTGCTGACCAACGCCCTGTACGTGGGGGCGGGGCTATTGCTGGCCTACGCGTTGCTGACCTGGCTGATTTCGCGGCCGGCATTTGCCTTGCATCATCTCGAGGTGCGCGGCGAGCTGGCGCATGTGAATGAGTCGCAAATCCGCTTTCTGAGCAGTCGCAACATACGCGGCAATTTTTTTACCGTGGATCTGGAAAAAGTGCGTGGCGAGTTTGAAAAATTACCTTGGGTGCGTGAAGCGCGCGTGACCCGCCACTGGCCAGACCGGCTTGTGTTGGAACTGTATGAACATCAACCCCTGGGTAGCTGGAACGGCACACAGCTGGTGAGTGACAGGGGTGAGGTGTTCAACGTCAGACCTGGCGCCGGTTTGCCATCGCTGGGCGGCATTGAAGGCTCTGGGCCGGATGTAGTGGCTGCCTATCGCAAGTTTGGCGCAGTGCTGGCGCCACTTGGCTTGTCGGTAAAGGAAATCAGTTATTCCTCACGCAGGGCGTGGCGCATGAAGGCACTGGGAGCAGAAGCCGAAATCGAATTCGCATTGGGGCGCAATGATGTTGAGCCGAGGCTGGCGCGCTTTGCCGCGCAGTACGAAAAATTGGTGAATCAACTTGGCGCAGCGCCAAAGTATGTGGATCTGCGTTATGCCGATGGCTTCGCGCTCAAACGCGGAGAGCCGATAGCGCAGGCGCAGGCGGTAAATTTGAATGGGCATCGTGAAATATGAGCAAGCAGCGTGAATCCAAGAACCTGATCGTCGGGCTGGATATCGGCACCTCGAAAATTGTCTGCATCGTGGCTGAAATACAGCCCGAGGGCACGCTGGATATTATCGGCATGGGATCGCACCCCTCCAAGGGGCTGCGGCGCGGCGTGGTGGTCAACATCGAGTCCACCGTCAATTCCATCCAGCGCGCGCTGGAGGAGGCCGAGCTAATGGCCGACTGCAAGATACGCGAGGTCTATACCGGCATCGCCGGCAATCACATCAAGAGCTTCAACTCGCACGGCATGGTGGCGATCAAGGACAAGGAGATCAGCCAGATTGACGTCGAGCGCGTGATTGACACCGCGCGCGCGGTCAACATTCCCATGGATCAGCAAATCCTCCACACCATCCCGCAGGAGTTTGTGGTGGACGGTCAGGAGGACGTGAAAGATCCGCTGGGCATGAGCGCGGTGCGTCTGGAAGTGCGCGTACACATGGTCACCGGCGCGGTTTCTGCGGCGCAGAACATCGTCAAGTGCGTGCGTCGCTGCGGGCTGGAAGTGAGCGATCTGGTATTGCAGCCGCTGGCCTCGGCCATGGCAGTGCTGACCGAAGACGAAAAGGAACTGGGCGTGTGCCTGGTCGATATCGGCGGCGGCACCACTGACATTGCCGTGTTTACCGACGGCGCGATTCGTCATACCGCAGTCATTCCCATCGCTGGCGATCAGGTCAACAACGACATCGCCGTGGCGCTGCGCACGCCGCCGAAGGAAGCCGAGGATCTGAAAATCCGCCACGGCTGCGCCTTGCGCCAGCTGGCGGACGCACGCGACATGATCGAAGTGCCTGGCGTGGGTGATCGCCCGGCCAAGACCCTGTCGCGCCAGACCCTGGCCGAGTTCATCGAGCCGCGCATGGAAGAACTGTATTCGCTGGTGCAGGCCGAACTGCGCCGCTCCGGCTTTGAGGAGCTGCTGTCGTCCGGCATCGTCATCACTGGCGGCTCGGCCGCCATGCCGGGCATGGTGGAACTGGGTGAAGAAGTCTTCCACCTGCCGGTGCGCCTGGGCTACCCCAGGTACGAAGGCGGTTTGTCGGAGGTGATGCGCAATCCGCGCTACGCCACTTGCATGGGGTTGTTGATGCAGGGGCTGGATGCGCGCGACCGCGATCAAGCGGCGAAGATGACATCGACCAGTTTCAAGGATTTGCTGGAACGCATGAAGTCCTGGTTCAAAGGGAATTTCTAGCCTCTGGCAGCAGGAATTTGTCTGTGGGCGGGCCATGGACAAATGCAGTGAGTGGTCTTTTTTTGCAGTATGTTTTAAGGAGAGAGCGATGTTTGAATTACTGGATACCGATACACAGGACGCCGTGATTAAGGTCATTGGCGTGGGGGGCTGCGGAGGCAATGCAGTCGATCACATGATCAGCTCGGGGCTGGATGGCGTGGAATTCATCGCCATCAATACCGATGCGCAGGCACTCAAGCGCAATCAGGCCAAAACCCAATTGCAACTGGGCACTGGCGTGACCAAGGGGCTGGGCGCGGGAGCCAATCCGGACGTGGGCCGCGAGGCTGCGCTGGAAGACCGCGAGCGCATCGCCGAACTGATCGACGGCGCAGACATGCTTTTCATTACCGCCGGCATGGGCGGCGGCACCGGCACCGGCGCTGCACCCGTGGTGGCTGAGGTCGCCAAGGAACTCGGCATTCTGACCGTGGCCGTGGTTACCAAGCCGTTCCAGTTCGAAGGCAAGCGCGTGCGCTCCGCCAACGCCGGCCTGGAAGGCCTGGCGCGTCACGTCGATTCGCTCATCATCATCCCCAACGACAAGCTCATGCAGGTGCTGGGCGACGATGTGTCCATGCTGGATGCCTTCAAGGCCGCCAACGAAGTGCTGCACGGCGCGGTCGGCGGCATTGCCGAGGTGATCAATTCAACAGGTATGGTCAACGTCGATTTTGCCGACGTGCGCACGGTGATGTCTGAAATGGGCATGGCCATGATGGGATCTTCCGTCGCCAGCGGCGAAGGTCGTGCACGCCTGGCTGCCGAGCAGGCTGTGGCCAGCCCGCTGCTGGAAAGCGTCGACTTGCGCGGTGCACGCGGCATCCTGGTTAACATCACTGCGTCATCCGGCATCAAGATGCGCGAGATTCACGAAGTGATGGAAACCATCAAGGGCTTTGCCGCCGAAGAAGCCACCGTGATCGTCGGCCAGGTCATCGACGACAACATGGAAGACAGCCTGCGCGTGACCATGGTCGCCACCGGCCTTGGCAGCCCCGTGCGCCAGACCCAGGCCAAGCCCATGCAGATCATCAAGACCGGCACCTACGATATTCCGGTCGCCGTGGGCGAAGAGGAAAATACGCCCAGCGTCATGCGTACCCGCCGCGAACGCACCATCAAGGCATACGAAGACTCGGGCGTGGACGCGCTGGAAATTCCCGCTTTCCTGCGCAAGCAAGCCGACTGAACCCGCTGCCTGCACGCCAGGCAGCGCGGTCAACACCGCCTTCTCCCCCGCGCTCTCCGGGGGAGGGGGCAGTGTCCCTCCCGTTTTACCCCCTTGCTGTCATCAATCTTCTGAACCTGGTTCGTGCCGGGCAGTGCGCCACGCGTGCGGTTTGCGGCTAAAATTCACGGCATGATTCGTCAGCGCACACTTAAAACCCAGGTCAAGGCCACCGGCGTGGGTCTGCATTCCGGCGTCAAGGTCGAGATGACGCTGCGCCCGGCGGCGGCCGGCACCGGCATCCTGTTCCGGCGTGTTGATCTTGATCCGCCGGTGGATATTCCGGTGGATCCCTACAAGATTACCGATACGCGCATGTGTTCGGCGCTGACGGTGGACAAGGTCAAGGTTTCCACCGTCGAGCACATCATGTCGGCGCTGGCCGGGCTTGGTATCGACAATATCGTGATCGACCTGACCGGCCCGGAAATCCCCATTCTCGATGGCTCGGCTGCGCCCTTCGTTTTTCTGCTGCAATCCGCAGGCATCGAAGAACTGAATGCGCCCAAGCAGTTCATCCGCATTACCCAGCCCATCGAGGTGAAGGACGGTGACAAGTGGGCGCGCTTGTCGCCGTATGACGGATTTCGCATCGACTTCACCATCGACTTCGACCATCCGGTATTCGAGCGTTCCGGCAAAGTGGTCAGTATTGATTTCGCCGACACTTCCTATATCCGAGAAGTCGCGCGCGCGCGCACCTTCGGCTTCATGCATGAAGTGGAAATGCTGCGCAACAACAACCTTGCGCTGGGCGGCTCGCTCGACAACGCCATCGTCATGGACGAATTCCGCGTGCTGAATGAAGGCGGCCTGCGTTATGACGACGAGTTCGTCAAACACAAAGTTCTCGATGCCATCGGCGATTTCTACATGGTCGGCAAGCCCATTATTGGTCGGCTGGAAGCGTACAAATCCGGCCACGCGCTAAATAACCAGTTGCTGCGCGCATTGATGGAAAACCAGTCGGCTTGGGAAATGGTCAGCTTTGATAAGGCTGAAGAGGCGCCGGAAGCCATCGCGCATTTTTATCCCCAGCCCGCATGATTGTCCTGCGGCTGATTCTGGTGCTGGGTTTGGCGGTGATCGCTGGCTTGGCGTTGGCCTGGCTGTTTACCCGCGACGCCAAATACCTGCGCATCATCTCGCGCATAGTGCGTTTTTTGATTGTGCTGGCCGTGGTGGTGGCGATTGTCTTTGTCGCCGAGCGGGTGATTCTGCGGTAGCCGCTCAGGGCGCGTGATGTTTGAGCAGCTTTTGCAGCGCGGCTTTCACCTCACCCTCCGGCATATTTTTTGCGGCATCAGAAAAAGCTGTCTGCGCTGCGCCAGATAGTGGCGCTTTGGGGCGCACTTGTGTGGTTTTTCGGCTGGCGGCGGGGCGCACCTTGAAGCTGATGCTGCGAATCCTTAATCCATTGGCTTGCAGCTGGGCGGCCAGATGCTGAGGCTCCAGCCGCAGGCGGCTGGCGATGGCGCCGTTTTCGCATAGCGTGCGCAGCTCACCCTGATCCAGCGCCACAACCTGCACCTTGCCACGAAACTTCACCGGCAATACGCTATCGAGGTGACGTTGCAATACGGCGAGCGTCTGTGCCTGTTGCAGTACAGGCAGTCTGCCCAGCAGCTCGCTCAAATGTTGTGCCACATGGCCTCCGATGTGGGGCTATGGTCGGGGGCGGCCTGTCCCCGTGTGTTAAAATCAGGCGAATTCATTGACTTTTCCGGCTATTCCGGCATCCCATGCTGCAAAACTTCGTCAGAAAAATTTTTGGTAGCCGCAACGACCGGCTGGTTAAACAATACATGCAGAAGGTGCGGGCGATCAATGCGCTCGAACCGGCCATGGAAAAACTCACGGACGACGCGCTGCGCGATATGACGCAGGCATTCCGCGAGCGCCTGGCCAAGGGCGAAACCCTGGATCAACTTCTGCCAGAAGCGTTTGCCGTGGTGCGCGAAGCCGGCAAGCGCGTGTTTGGCATGCGCCATTTTGATGTGCAGCTGATTGGCGGCATGGTGTTGCATGACGGCAAGATCGCGGAAATGCGCACCGGCGAAGGCAAGACCCTGATGGCGACCTTGCCGGTTTATTTGAACGCGCTAAGCGGCAAGGGCGTGCATGTGGTGACGGTGAATGATTATCTGGCCAGCCGCGACGCCGAGTGGATGGGGCGGCTGTACGGCTTTCTGGGCATGACCACCGGCATCAACCTGTCGCAGATGCCGCACGAGGCCAAGCAGGCGGCCTATGCAGCCGACATTACCTACGGCACCAACAATGAATACGGCTTTGACTACCTGCGCGACAACATGGTGTTCCAGCTGTCCGAAAAAGTGCAGCGCGGCCTGAATTTTGCCGTGATCGACGAGGTCGATTCCATCCTCATCGACGAAGCGCGCACGCCGCTGATTATTTCCGGTCAGGCCGAAGACAGCACCGAACTGTATCTGGCCATGAATGCAGTGCCATCGCGGCTTTCCAGGCAAGACCAGGAAGAAGGCGAAGGCGATTACTGGATTGACGAAAAAGCCCACACCGTCCTGTTGTCTGAGTCGGGGCACGAAAAAGTTGAAGGAATTCTGGCCGAGCTGGGCTTGCTGGCAGAGGGCAGCAGCCTCTACGACGCCACCAACATTCGCCTGATGCACCACGTCAATGCCGCGCTGCGCGCGCATTGCGTGTTCCACAAGGATCAGCACTACGTTGTGCAAAACAATGAAGTCATCATTGTCGATGAATTCACTGGCCGCCTGATGTCGGGTCGGCGCTGGTCCGAAGGTCTGCACCAGGCGGTGGAAGCCAAGGAAGGCGTGGCGATCCAGAAGGAAAACCAGACCTTGGCCTCGATCACCTTCCAGAATTATTTCCGCATGTTTGGCAAATTGTCCGGCATGACCGGTACGGCCGACACCGAAGCCTACGAATTCCAGCAGATCTACGGCCTGGAAACCGTGGTGGTGCCGACGCACCGACCCATGATCCGCAAGGACATGCAGGATCAGGTATTCCTCAACGCCAACGGCAAATACAACGCCGTCATCAAGGACATCCGCGACTGCCAGAGCCGTGGCCAGCCGGTGCTGGTGGGCACGACATCAATTGAAATTAACGAGCACCTGTCCGGTTTGTTACAGAAAGAAGGGCTGAAACACGAAGTGCTGAACGCCAAACAGCACGCGCGCGAAGCCGAGGTAGTGGCCGAAGCGGGGCGTCCCGGCGCGATTACAATCGCCACCAACATGGCCGGTCGCGGTACCGACATCGTGCTGGGCGGCAGCATCCAGAAACAGCTGGATGCGATTGACGCCGATGCATCCCTGTCCGGCACCGAGAAGCAGCTGCGCAAGGACAAGCTGAAATCTGACTGGCAATTGCTGCACGACCAGGTGCTGGCTGCAGGCGGTTTGCATATTATTGGCACCGAACGCCACGAGTCCCGCCGCGTGGACAATCAGCTGCGCGGACGTTCCGGCCGCCAGGGCGACCCGGGCTCCTCGCGCTTTTACCTGTCGCTGGAAGATTCCCTGCTGCGCATTTTCGCCGGCGATCGCATGGTCGCCATCATGAATCGTCTCAAGGTGCCGGAAGATGAGGCCATCGAGCACGGCATGGTGTCGCGCGCGATTGAAAACGCCCAACGCAAGGTCGAGGCGCGCAACTTCGATATTCGCAAGCAGCTGCTGGAATACGATGATGTCGCCAACGACCAGCGCAAGGTCGTTTATGAACAGCGCAACGAACTGCTGGCGGCGCAGGATATCGGCGACACCATCAAGGCCATGCGCGGCGATGTGATCAATACTGTGATTAACCAGCACATCCCGCCGGAGTCGATGGAAGAACAGTGGGACGTGGAGGCCGCCGAGAAAGCCCTGGCGGCTGAATTTGCGCTCGACATACCGCTGCAAGCCTGGCTCAAGCAAGACAGCAAGCTGGACGAAGCCGGTCTGCGTGAAAAAGCCGTGAATGCGGCCAATGAAGCCTATGCCGCCAAGGAAGCGATTGTCGGCACGGAAGTGCTGCGCCACTTCGAACGCGCCATCATGCTGCAAAGCATGGACTCGCACTGGCGCGAACATCTGGCTGCGCTGGATCAATTGCGCCAGGGCATTCACCTGCGCGGTTACGCGCAAAAGAACCCCAAGCAGGAATACAAGCGCGAAGCCTTCCTGTTGTTTGCCAACATGCTCGACGCCATCAAGTTCGAGGTAACCCGCATCACCGCAACGGTGCAGGTCAAGAGTGAGCAGGACGTGCAGGCGGTCGAACAGCAACATGAAGAAGTTTCCAACGTGCAGTACCAGCACGCCGACTTTGATGCGGCTTTGCGTGGCGACGCAGCGCAGGACGAGGCGCACCAGCCGGCCTCAAATCGTCTGCCCAAAGTCGGTCGCAACGACCCCTGCCCCTGCGGCAGCGGCAAGAAGTACAAGCACTGCCACGGTAAATTGAGTTAAGAGGTTGTTGGTAGGAGGTGGTGCTAAACCGTCTGCCAAACTGGGCGCAATAACCGAAGGGCATTGCGCCGTATTAAGCAGCCGCATCAAATAGTAATTGGCCGGGGGTTGCCCGGCGGCAAGTGACTTTCTTGTCTTGCCAAGAAAGTCACCAAAGAAGCGTTCCCCACTTCGCTGGCCTGCGGCTTCCCTCGCCTTCAGGGTTCAAGACGGGCGGCGCTGAACTCGCTCCGCTATTGTTTGATCGCAGTAGTGAGCGAAGCTCAAACATGCAGCGCCGCACTATTCCGACTTTCGCCCCTCGGCTTCGGCAGCGCAGAGGGGATATGATCACTGAATACCAAACAGCTTACCCCCTTGATAAAGAGGGTGGCGCGAAGCGCCGGGGGATTCAGGTTTTAAGTACTTTCCCTCTGGGCTGCAAAGGCATGAATCGCTCCTGAAATGACGGCTTCAGGAATAATAGGGTCAGACTGAGCTAGCCCGGTTTACGATTTGTGCCCCATTTGCCCTTTCATTTGGGTTTGCCTCCAGACACACTACAACTTGTAACGCTGGTCACCCATCAAGAACCCGCTCGGGCAGTTCGCGTTTTTTGTCATTCCAATCACCTTGAACAGTTCACCCATTTCGGCGGGTGAGAGCAGTTTTTGCACGCCAACTGACAGCGGCAGGTATTGGGCGGGCAAATCCACTGGCGTTTCTGCCAGTAGTGCAGTCAGGCCGCCGCCCATCAGAAAATTGGCCTGGGTGGTGTAGCCGCAAACTTCCAGTCCGGATTCAAACCCCGCATCAGCGACGGCGGTGAAATCCACATGCGCGGTCAGGTCGCACAGGCCCGGCAGATAGAACGGGTCATCCAGCGCATGATGCCTGTAGTGCGCCCGAAGCGTACCCATGTGGCGTTGCTGATGGTAGTACTCATTTCGTCCAAAACCATAGTCAATAAAAAGCATCAACCCGGCTTCCAGTTTTTCGGAGAGGCTGCGGACGAGGGCGGGTGCTGCCGGGCAGATTTCGCTGAGGTAGCCTGCGGGCAGGGCGAGTGCTTGAGCCTGCTCAAGTAAAACCGGATCGATGATGGGGCGGTCTTGCCAGGTTAAATTCCCCTCTTCCTTGGGGAGAGGGGTTAGGGGTGAGGGCGCGGGGTTGATGCCGACCCCGCGCTCCATAGGCTCGCTGTCCGTCCAGTGAATGAGGTGAACAGGCAGCGCATCCAGCACTTCGTTGCCAAAGATCACGCCGGTAAACTTTTCCGGCAATGCGTCCAGCCACTGAATCACGCCCTCGCCCTTTGTGGGAGGTTGTTTTAATGCCCCTCTCACCTTGCGGGAGAGGGGTGGGGGTGAGGAGGTAAATTCCTCTAACGTTTCCTGCTGTCTCGCCCTCAAGTCACCGCTGACTTCCAGAATGGAATAAGGCGCATCCACGCCCAACACATGCAACTCATCCAACACCTGCTTTGCCAGCTGTCCGGTACCCGCGCCCAGTTCCAGAATGCCGCCGCCAGTCTGTTGCAGGACTTCGGCAAACTGCCGCGCCAGCACGCGGCCAAACAAGGGCGAGATCTGCGGCGCGGTGACAAAATCGCCGCGCGGGCCGAATTTTTCTGCGCCGCCGCTGTAATAACCCAGACCCGGTGTGTACAAGGCCAGTTCCATGTAACGCGCAAACGAAATCCAGCCGCCGCTGGCTTCAATCTGTTTGCGAATGTGCTGTGAAAGCGCCTGGCTGATGGCCAGTTGTTCGGGGCTGGGGGCGGGCAGGGACACGGGTGAAATTAGGCGATAATCTGGCCGCTAGCATACCGCAGGAATACATATGGCAAACCATCAAACGCATCATCCCAAAACCATTCTCATCACCGGCGGCTCCAAGCGCGTGGGTGCTGAAATTGCGCGCCTCATGCACGCCACTGGCGCCAACATCATGATTCATTACCGCAGTTCTGTTGGCGAGGCGCGCGCCATGCAGGACGAACTCAATGCAATACGCGCAGGCTCCGTGGCGCTGGTGCAGGCAGATCTGATCGACACCGAAAACCTGCCGCGCATGGTGGCAGAAACAGTATCGGTTTTTGGGCGGCTGGATGTGCTGGTCAACAACGCATCCAGCTTTTATCCCACGCCAGTAGGCAGTATCAGAGAAAAAGACTGGATGGATTTGCTGGGTAGCAACCTCAAGGCACCGATGTTTCTGTCGCAGGCGGCTGCGCCGGAGTTGAAAAAACACCAAGGCTGTATCGTCAATATCACTGACATTCATGCCGACCGGCCAATGAAAAATTACCTGGTGTATTCCGTTGCCAAGGCCGGGCTGGTGGGACTGACAAAATCACTCGCGCACGAACTCGCACCCAGCGTCCGCGTGAATGGCGTCGCACCTGGCCCCATCATGTGGCCGGAAGGCAACGCCGATTTTGACGAAGTCGAACGCCAGCGTATTGTCGCGCACACCATGCTGCAACGTGCGGGCAGCCCTTCCGACATCGCACATGCTGTGCGCTTTTTCATCGAGGATGCGCCGTTTGTGTCAGGGCAGATACTGGCAGTAGATGGGGGCAGAAGTGCGAAGCTGTGAGTGTCACTTTCCCGTATAACCCCGATACCACTCCACCCACTTGCCGATGCCGTATTCCAGCGTGGTTGCCGGCTTGAATCCGGTGTCGCGGATGAGGTCGTCCACGTCGGCGTAGGTGGCCTGCACGTCGCCATCCTGCATGGGCAGAAAGTTCTTTTTGGCCTCTTGTCCCAGCGCTTTTTCAATCGTGCCAATGAAATCCATCAGCTGCACCGGGGTGTGGTTGCCGATGTTGTACACGCGGTAAGGCGCGTGGCTGGATGCCGGGTCGGGGTTGTTGTGATCGAACTCCGGATTGCCCTGCGGGATGCGGTCGAGCACCTTCACCGTGCCGTCGGCGATATCGTCGATGTAGGTGAAGTCACGCATCATGTCGCCGTGGTTGAACACGTCGATGCTGCGGCCTTCCAATATCGCCGAGGTGAACAGCCACGGCGACATGTCGGGGCGACCCCAGGGCCCGTACACGGTGAAATAACGCAGCCCGGTGGTGGGCAGGCCATACAGGTGCGAATAGGTGTGCGCCATCAGCTCGTTGGCTTTTTTGCTGGCGGCATACAGGCTCACGGGGTGATTGACCGCGTCGTGAGTGGAGAACGGGATTTTGGTGTTGGCGCCGTACACGCTGGATGAGCTGGCATAAACGAAGTGCTTGATGCCGTTGTGGCGGCAGCCTTCCAGCAGGTTGGCAAAGCCGACTAAATTGGATTGCACATAGGCGTGCGGATTTTTTAGCGAGTAGCGCACCCCGGCCTGCGCGGCCAGGTTGATGACGCCTTCAAAATGTTCGGCGGCAAACAGGTCTTCCATCGCCATGCGGTCGGCGATGTCGATTTTGAGGAACCTGAAATTGGCATAAGGTTTCAGCTGCTCCAGCCGAGCCAGTTTCAGATCAGGGCTGTAGTAGTCATTGAGGATGTCGATGCCGACCACTTCGTCGCCGCGCTTGAGCAGAATTTGCGCGACATGCATGCCGATGAATCCGGCGGCGCCGGTAAGCAGGATTTTCATGCTGGGTTCTCTGTAGGCTCTCCGATGGTTGCCAGATTTTAACAGGGTAAAATGCCGCGCATGGCGCTCTTCATCCAAGCTCTGCTGTATCAATCGCTGCTGTGGCTTGCGCTGCCGCTGATTCCACTGCGGCTGTTTGCGCGCGGCCTGAAAGAGCGCGGTTACTGGCGGCATGTTGCGCAGCGTTTTGGCGGCGGCAGCTGGCTGGAGACGCGCCCGGTCTGGATTCATGCCGTGTCTGTTGGCGAGGCGCGTGCCGCCGCGCCGCTGGTTGAACATTTTCTTGCCCAGCAAAAATCCGTGCTGCTCACCTGCATGACGCCCGCAGGCCGCGCCACCCTGGAGCAGCTTTTTGGCAAGCGCGCGCAGATCCGTTATTTGCCCTACGACTACGCCTGGGCGGTGCGGCGGTTTTTGCGCCGCGCCAAACCCGCGCGCGGCATCATCATGGAAACCGAGTTGTGGCCCAACCTGGTGCGCGAGTCCGCCCGCGCTGGCGTGCCGCTGGCGCTGGTGAATGCGCGGCTGTCGGAACGGTCTGCAAACGGCTATCGCAAGCTGGCAGCACTGAGCCGTGCAGTATTGGACGGCTTTGCCATTGTGGCGGCGCAAACCCGGGACGATGCAACCCGCTTGCAGGCGCTGGGCGCGCAAAATCTTGTAGTGACGGGGAACTTGAAATTCGACCTAAGCCCTCCCGCCGAACAGATTGCGCTTGGCGCGGCGTTTCGTGCCCGGATTGGACAGCGTCCGCTGTGGCTGGCCGCCAGCACGCGCGAAGGCGAGGAAAAACTGATTTTGCAGGCGTTCAGACAAGCGTCACCTGATGCGCTGTTGTTGCTGGTGCCGCGCCATCCGCAACGCTTTAGCGCAGTAGCCAGCCTGATTGCAGATGCCGGATTAACCATGCAGCGGCGCAGCGATAATGAAATGGTGCATCCATCCACCCAGGTTTGGCTGGGCGATAGCCTGGGCGAAATGTTTGCCTATTACACAGCGGCAGATTGCGCCTTGATTGGCGGCAGCCTGCTGCCCTACGGCGGACAGAATCTGATTGAAGCCTGCGCCGTAGGCTGCCCGGTGTTGATCGGGCCGCATACCGAAAATTTCAAACAGGTGGCGCAAGAAGCGGTCGCCTGCGATGCCGCATTGCGTGTGCATGACGCAAGAGCCTGGATTGCCTTAGCCAAAGTGTTGATGCAGGACAACGTATTGCGCAAGCGTATGGGACAAGCCGGAAAACAATTCGCCGCTGCGCATCAAGGCGCAACGGCGAAGGTGGTGGCGTTGTTAGCGTGAAACACGCGAAGCGTGACCCTGTCCCCCTCTCCCGCTTGCGGGGGAGGGCGGGGTGGGGGAACGGACACGGCGCGTAGGGGTTTCATGATCCGGGGCGGCAATTCGCCATGTCCGTTAGGTTGAAGCGCTTACTTGCGTTTCTCAGCCAGTTTGGCAGCAACAGGTTTGGCGGAGGGTGCAGTGTTGAGTGAAGCGGCGGCAACCTTGCCGCTCACCAGCAGGCGGTCGATTTCTTCCAGGTCGGCAACGGACAGTGAACCGGCAGCCGCTTTCAGATTCAGCACTGACAGCAGGAAGTTATAGCGCGCGGCAGCCAGGTCTTTTCTGGCCGAGGTGACTTGCTGCTGGGCGTTGAGCACATCCACATTGGTGCGCACGCCAACATCCAGCCCCAGCTGGGTAGATTCAAGCGATTTTTGCGAAGAGGCCAGTGCGGCTTCCAGCGCCTTGACCTGCGCTGCGGTGCTGGTCACATTCAGATAACTTTGACGGGTTTGCAGGGCGGCATTGCGCTGCGCGTTTTCCTGATCCAGCCGGGATTTTTCCTGGTTGGCGACGGCTTCTTTGACCAGCGAGGAAGTCAGCCCGCCCTGATAAATCGGCAGTGCCAATTCCAGGCCGATTACGCCAGCCTTGCTGTCCACCTGCATGCCGCCAAAATTCTGGTTGTAGCTGTCGGTGTAGCTGGCGACCAGATCCAGCGTGGGATGATGACCGGCACGGGCGCGTTCAATCTGCTTGTCCGCTATCAGTTTACCTTGCCGCGCGATCTGTACTTGCAGATTGTTGTCTTGTGCGCGATTGACCCAGTCATCCATGCCGCCCGCCGGGCCGCTCAAAGCCGGGTTGGCGCTTAATGTGGACAGCGTGTTAACGGTTTTTCCGGTCAAGGTGTGCAGGGCGCGGCGTTTGACTTCCAGATCATTCTGCGCGGCAATTTCCTGCGCGGTCACCAGATCAAAGCGCGCCTGCGCTTCGTGGGTGTCGGTAATGGTGGCGGTGCCGACTTCAAAATTGCGTTTGGCGGCGGCCAGTTGCTCGGTGATGGCGGCCTTTTGCGCGCCGATGAATTCGATGCTGTCTTGTGCCAGCAGCACATCAAAGTAGGCGCGTGCGGTGCGCAAAATCAAATCCTGTCCAGCGGTTTTCAACTGGCTTTCAGCCAGCTGCACGGAAATCCTGGCCTGCTCATAGGCCACGCGATTTTGCCCGCGATAAATGGGCTGCGCGGCGGATAGCCCCCAGCCGTGCGAGGTGAAATCGCTGCTACCCGCGTTGGAACTGTCGAAATTGTTATAACGCAGGTTGGCGTTAAGCGCGACATTGGGCAGAAGACCGGCGCGTGCCTGCGGCGCTTTTTCCTGCGCGGCGCGATAACCGGCCTGCGCTGCGGCATAACTGGCATCGTAAGCCAGCGCGGCACGATAGATTTCAGACAGGTTGTCGGCGAAAGCCGGGGTGGCAAATGCCATTCCCAATACCAGAGCAAGGCGGGTTGGTTTCATCATGTTTTCTTTCTAGTAGAGCGGCATGGCCGGGTCAATCTGCTTTGCCCAGGCATCAATGCCGCCGCTGAGGTTGATCACGTCTCCAAATCCTACGCTCTCCAGGAACTTGGCGACCTGCCAGGAACGGATTCCATGGTGGCAGACAACGACAGTTTCCTTGTTTTTATCGAGTTCGTTCACGCGCGCCACAATCTGACCCATGGGAATCCAGGTGGTTCCGGGCAGATGGCAGCGCATCAGCTCCCATTCCTCGCGCACGTCCAGCAGCACCGGCGGTTCGCCTTGCGCCAGACGGGCGTTCAGTTCGCTGACGCTAAGATGCCGCATCAAAAACTGAAACGCTGCGGCTGCTGTGCATTAAGCAGCGGTTTGATGCTGGTTTCAAACAATTCTTCATGACGGTAAACGCCGGGCGCTACACAGGTGGTGAGGCGTGCAGTCATGACCGGGTCGTCGCCCACAATGGCAAACAGGCGACCGCCGGGGGCAAGCTGGGCGGTCAGGCTTTCTGGCAGGACGGGCAGCGAGCCCGTTACGATAATGGCGTTATACAAGCCACCTTGTGGCCAGCCTTGGCTGGCATCGCCCGTTTCAAGGGCGATATTGTAGAAGCCGTGCGCTTTCATGAGCGTGGCAGCCGCAGCAATGAAGTCCGCGTGAATGTCCACGCTGGTGACCTGCGCTGCCTTGGAGGCCAGCAGCGCAGTCAGATAGCCGCTGCCGGTGCCGATTTCCAGCACCTTGTCGGATTTTTCCAGTTGCAGGGTTTGCAGCGCACGGGCCTCCAGCTTGGGCGACCACATCGACTCGCCGTGACCCAGCGGAATTTCCATATCCACAAAGGCCAGCGCCGAATAAGCGGCTGGAACAAACTCTTCGCGTTTGACCTTGAATAGCAGGTCGAGTACGGTTTGATCCAGCACATCCCAAGGGCGGATTTGTTGCTCAACCATATTGAAACGCGTTTGTTCTAGATTCATGCCTGCTCCTGCTTTCAATTCAATATCAACAAGTTAGATAGGGCTTTGCCTTGCAATTATTCCACAAATCCGATACCTTGGCTGACATTGCTAGGGGTCTCCGGGGAGTGCGAAGCGTAGCGAGGAAGTTTGGCTGCAAGGCGCCGCGAGGCAAGAAAGCGAGATAGTACATGCGAGTACAGCGAGCTTTCGCGCAAGCGGCAACACAGCAGGCGAACTCCGCAGCAGCTTTGCTGCCCTCGGAGTGAGAAATACCCTTATAACCTGATCCGGCTCATACCGGCGTAGGGAAGCGTGGAAGCAACCACCTCCGCGCCCCTGAAGTTTTTTGCCCTGGAGCGCACCATGAACGCCAACCCTCAATTTCTTGCCGCAACCGCCCATGTGGACGAGGCGGCCATCCAGCCCTTGCCCAATTCGCGCAAGGTCTATGTGCAGGGCAGCCGTGCCGATATTCAAGTGCCGATGCGGGAAATTACCCAGTCCGACACGCCTACGCAGTTTGGCGGCGAAAAGAATCCGCCGATTTTCGTTTATGACTGTTCCGGCCCCTACACCGACCCGGCGGCGAAAATCGACATCCGCCAGGGCTTGCCGGGTTTGAGGACAAAGTGGATTGAAGAACGTAACGACACCGAAATCCTGCCCGGCCTGAGTTCCGAATATGGCCGTGAGCGTGCTGGGCTGGCCGATCTGGTCAGCCTGCGCTTTCCCGGCCTGCATCGCCAGCCGCGCTGCGCCAAAGCCGGAATGAATGTTTCGCAAATGCATTATGCGAAAAAAGGCATCATCACGCCGGAGATGGAATACATCGCCATCCGCGAAAACCTGCGTCGGCAGGAATATCTGGAAAACCTGCGCAAGAGCGGGCCACAGGGCGAGAAACTCGCCAAGCTGCTGGGTCGCCAGCATCCCGGCCAGCACTTCGGTGCCAGCATCCCGGCAGAAATCACGCCTGAATTCGTGCGCAGCGAAGTCGCGCGCGGTCGCGCCATCATCCCCAACAACATCAACCACCCCGAAACCGAGCCGATGATTATTGGCCGCAACTTCCTGGTCAAGATCAACGCCAACATCGGCAACTCCGCGCTGGGTTCTTCCATCAGCGAAGAAGTGGACAAGATGACCTGGGCCATTCGCTGGGGCGGCGACACGGTGATGGATCTCTCCACCGGCAAGAACATCCACGAGACGCGGGAATGGATCATCCGCAACTCGCCGGTTCCCATCGGCACCGTGCCGATTTATCAGGCGCTGGAAAAAGTCGATGGCAAGGCCGAAGAACTGACCTGGGAAATGTTCCGCGACACCCTCATCGAACAGGCCGAGCAGGGCGTGGACTACTTCACCATCCATGCCGGTGTGCTGTTGCGCTACGTGCCAATGACCGCCAACCGCATGACCGGCATCGTCTCGCGCGGCGGCTCCATCATGGCCAAGTGGTGTCTGGCGCATCACAAGGAAAGTTTCCTCTACACCCACTTTGAGGAAATCTGCGAAATCATGAAGGCCTACGACGTTGCCTTCAGCCTCGGCGATGGCCTGCGTCCCGGCAGCATCTACGATGCCAATGACGAGGCGCAACTGGGCGAACTCAAGACCCTGGGCGAGTTGACCCAGATTGCCTGGAAGCACGACGTGCAAACCATGATCGAAGGCCCCGGCCATGTGCCCATGCAACTCATCAAGGAGAACATGGACCTGCAACTGGAATGGTGCGACGAAGCGCCGTTCTACACCCTGGGCCCGCTCACCACCGACATCGCACCCGGCTACGACCACATCACGTCTGGAATTGGCGCGGCCATGATCGGCTGGTACGGCACCGCCATGCTGTGCTATGTGACGCCGAAAGAACACCTCGGCCTGCCGGATAAAGACGATGTGAAAGAAGGCATCATCACCTACAAACTCGCCGCGCACGCCGCCGACTTGGCGAAAGGTCACCCCGGCGCGCAAATCCGCGACAATGCGCTCTCAAAGGCACGCTTTGAATTCCGCTGGGAAGACCAGTTCAACCTCGGCCTCGACCCCGACAAAGCGCGCGAATTCCACGACGAAACCCTGCCCAAGGAAAGCGCCAAGGTCGCGCACTTCTGCTCCATGTGCGGCCCGCATTTCTGCTCGATGAAAATCACCCAGGACGTGCGCGACTACGCCGCCAAGCAGGGTTTGTCCGATGAAGAAGCTCTGCAAAAAGGCATGGAAGTGAAGTCGGTGGAGTTTGTGAAGCAGGGCGCCGAGGTCTATCGCAAAGTCTGATCCACGACCGCTGACATGAAAACGGGCTGTGCTTGCAGCCCGTTTTTTTTACGCGTGCCGCTCGGTATCTAAGTAAACTCTGATTTATTCGCTACCGCGAAACATCAGAAAATTTCCCCGGCGCATGTCCGGGAAAATTTGCGCTTTCGATGAGTTGTGTCATTGAGGAACCTCTGGGGCTGGTAAGTTTCCGCTACATTCGGCGGTGTGCTGGCTTTGTATACTGCTTGCCCGGCATGTTCATGCAGGCAGATGACAATTTTGGCAAACGGCCACGCGCCGCGACTCCGGATGGGTTTCTTCGCGGCGCTGCTGCTGTCGCTGGCTTTTCACGCCAGTTTGTTGCCATCCTGGCGGGGCAAACCGCAGCCGATTGTGGAAAACGCGCCCATGCAGATGCGGCTAGAGCCCGAGGTGAAACCGCCGCCTGCCAAACCAATACCGGCCAAACCGCCAAAGCAAAAGCCAGCAAAACCGCAAGCTGTACCGGATAAGTTGCCCGCGCCCGCACCGGAATCTTTGCCGGATAAAGTGCCGCTGTCCATGCCCGCCCCGCCCGCGCCGTCAGCAGAGGAGTGGGCGCTGGCTTCCTCCTACACGCCCAGAAACGGCAAGCGTTACCGCAATGCCTGGGGGCAGCAGGTGCGCAGCATGATGGGCACGGCGGTCGAAGGGCCGGGGCAGGGCATGGTGCGGTTCCGCATCGAGATTGCGCCGGACGGCAAGATCGTCAAGGTGGAAGAGCTTTGGTCAACCTCGGAACTGGCGTCCAAACTGGCCATGAAGGCCATCCAGAACATGCCGCCGCTGCCGCCCACGCCAGACAGGAAACCACTCATCTTTGAACAGACCATTTCCTTCATGCCCTACGAAACCGGCTGGCCGCCCAGCTACAAACTGGATTGCCTGCCCGAGCCCGAGGCGTTCAGGAACAAGTTTGCCTGGGATGGCAAATCGCCGCCCAAGGCGGTGGAGTATCGCCACCGTCCCTCGCCGCCGGACGGCTGCCCGCCCGATTCGACAGAGGACACCATCGAAGTGGAAGATGCGTCGTTCATGCGCCAGATGGATCAGTGGCGCTGGGCGCGGTGAAAAACGACTGCGATAGCCATCTGCGGTGTTGCGCGGTGCTCGGAATGCTCATGTATGACTTATACACTCCGCTTCCTGCGCGCCGCGCGCCTTGCATCTGGCTATTCTCGTGACGTTTTTCCAAGCCCTTGATTATTCCCTGTTCCCCTAACGTTCACCGGGTCAATTTCTCTATGCGGCAGCCTAAACTGTGGCATATCACCGAAACGCCAGATTCAAGCAATGCCAACCCCCGCCATCCCTTTCGACAACACCTACGCCCGCGAGCTGTCCGGCTTTTACGAGGTCTGCCAGCCCGAGCCGGCGCGTGCGCCGCAATTGCTGTTTTTCAATCGCGAGTTGGCGGATGAACTGCAATTGAATCTGGATGGGCTTGATCTGGCTGCGTTATTTTCTGGTCGCGACTTACCCGAGGGCGCGCAGCCGATTGCGCAGGCGTATGCCGGGCATCAGTTCGGGCATTTCAACCCGCGCATGGGCGATGGCCGCGCGCTGCTGATTGGCGAGGTGGTCGATATTCACGGCAAGCGCCGCGACATCGCGCTCAAGGGTTCCGGGCGCACGCCGTTTTCGCGCAGTGGCGACGGCAAGGCCGCAGTGGGCCCCATGCTGCGCGAAGTGCTGATCGGCGAAGCCATGCGCGCGCTGGGCATTCCCGCCACGCGGGCGCTGGCGGTGGTGGCCACCGGCGAGCCGGTATTCCGCGAACGCGCCTTGCCCGGTGCAATTCTTACGCGTGTCGCGGCCAGCCATTTGCGCGTCGGCACGTTTCAATACTTTGCCGCGCA